>JAJYQH010000041.1 GCA_021794705.1 Actinomycetes bacterium
TGGTCCGCTCCACCCGGGAGGGTTCGGCGCGCCGAAGGATGGCCAGGGCGTCGTCGCGGGTGAGGGCGTCCTCGAGGTACCGCAGGTCGACGGCGTCCACGATCTGCTCGGGCGTCATCTCCGTGATCAGGCGCCATAGCGGCTTGCCCGCCCGGCGCGCCGCCAGGTCCCACACGGCGTTCATGACGGCGGCCATCGCCAGGTGGATGACACCCTTCTCCGGTCCCAACCAGCGCAGTTGGGAGTCGGACATGAGCTCGCGGTAGAGCGCGCCCGGGGCTTCGCACATCGGCTCGGCGTCCCGGCCGACCAGCCGGTCGGCGATCGCCCCGATGGCGGCCAGGCACACCTCGTTGCCCCGCCCGATCGTGAAGGTGAAGCCGCAGCCGTACACGTCGGGGTCGTCGGTGACGATCCGCAGATAGGCCGCCGAGTAGTCGGGGTCGGCGTTCATCGCGTCCGAGCCGTCGACGCTGAGCGACGTGGGGAACCGGACATCGACCAGTTCCAGCGAGGTGATCACCGGCACGCTATTCTCCATCAATCATCAGATGATTCTCGGATACTATCCACCGAGCAGGGTGGGCGCAAGGTTCGTCCGATGAATCCCACCACGCCGTCGGCTTCGGCGCTCGATGCCGACGACACTGACGGAGGAGGAGCCATGGCCAATGGCGTGTCCCAGCACCAGGTCGTCGTGAACGCCATTCAGGACTTCATCAGCTCAGGAGAACTGGCCCCCGGGGACCGACTGCCCGTCGAGGCCGACCTGGCCGCTCGGCTGGGGGTGTCCCGCAGCTCACTCCGGGAAGGTGTCAGAGCGCTCGTCGCCATGGGCGTGCTCGAGACCCGCCAGGGCTCCGGCACCACCGTCACCTCCCTCGACCCGCACCTGCTGCTCCAACCCCTCGTCTTCTGGGCCTCCATCCAGGGCGGCCCCAGCGCCCTCAATGTGCACGTGGTCCGCCGCGCCCTGGAAGTCGAATCCGCGGGCCACGCCGCCAGCGTGATCGGGGCGGACGGGCTGGACCGCCTGGCGGGGCTGCTGGCCGAGGCCGAGCCGCACATCGCCAGTCACGACCACGAACCGGCCCTCCGGCTCGATCACGCCTTCCACCAGGCCATTGCCGCGGAGAGCGGGAACCCGATCCTCGTCGCACTCGTCGACGCTCTGGGGCAGCCGACTGTGCGCTCCCGGCTGTGGCAATCGGTCAACCGCGGGGGGCGGATCGAGGCCGCGCACCGCGAGCACGAGGCCATCCTCGACACGCTCCGCCGGCACGATCCCGTCGGCGCGCGGGCCGCCATGTACACACACCTCACCCAGGTGCTGAGTCTGGTCTCGGACCCGGAGAACTGACCTCGAGGTCACGGCGGCCGGCGAGCCCGTGGGGCGCCTACACGTGCTCGAGGAGGTCGGCTTCGGGCTCCGGCGAGGCCTGGACGCGGGGGTCGTTCTCGTCCGCACCGTAGTCGGACGCCGTCGTCGCGTCCCGGCCGTCCGGCACCTTGAGTGCGCGGAACACCACCGTGAACACCACGCTGACGAGGGCGTTGAGGACGAAGGCGCTGATCGCGATGTACACGGGGGCGTGGGTGAACGGGAACGGCGCGATCGAACCGCCGAAGTGGGCGTGGGTCACCGGGTTGACGACGTTGTACGCGGCGACCGTCCCGTAGACGATGCCGGTGGCCCACCCCAGGAACAGCGCCCAGCGGTGGAACACCCGGGTGTAGAGCCCGGCGACGATCGCGGGGAACGTCTGGAGGATCCACACACCGCCGAGCAGCTGCAGGTTGATCGCGGCCGACTGGTCCATCGTGATGACGAACAGCAGGGCGCCGAGCTTGACGATGAGCGAGACGAGCTTCGACACGCGCAGTTCCTCGCCGGGGGACGCCGCCGGCCGGAACAGGTCGCGGTAGATGTTCCTCGTGAACAGGTTGGACGCCGCGATCGACATGATCGCCGCGGGGACGAGCGCCCCGACGGCGATGGCCGCGAGGGCGACGCCGGCGAACCAGCCGGGGAAGTGGTCGAGGAACAGCTGGGGCACGACGAGCTGCGGGTTGACCTTGCCGTCGAGGCCGATCGGCTTGGTGCCGGCGGCGATGGCGACGTAGCCGAGCAGGGCGAGGAAGCCGAGCATGAGGGAGTAGACCGGCAGGACGACCGCGTTGCGCCGGATGGTGTTGCGGCTCTTGGTCGCGAGCACCCCGGTGATGGAGTGCGGGTACATGAACAGGGCCATCGCCGAGCCGAGGGCGAGCGTCCAGTAGGCGTTGAAGGTGGCCGCGCCCGGGATCACCGACCCGATCGGCTTGCCGGTCGCCGGGCTGACCGTCGTCATCTTCGTGGCTGCGGCTCCGAAGATCTTGCCGAAGCCGCCGATGTGCGCGGGCAGGTAGACGATCGCCACGACGATCGAGATGTAGATGAGCAGGTCCTTGACGACCGCGATGACCGCGGGGGCCCGAAGGCCGGCCGTGTAGGTGTAGGCGGCCAGCACGGCGAAGGCGATGATGAGCGGCAGGTCGCGGGTGAACGCGTTGGAACCGCCGCCGACGTGCAGCACCGACAGCACGGACTTGATCCCGACGAGTTGCAGGGCGATGTACGGCATGGTCGCGACGATTCCGGTGACCGCGACCGCGGTGGAGAGCAGCTTGCTGCCGTAGCGGCCGCCGACGAAATCGGCCGGGGTGACGTAGCCGTGCCGGTGCGACACCGACCAGAGCCGGGCCATGAGGACGAACACGATCGGGTACAGCACCACCGTGTAGGGGACGGCGAAGAACCCCGAGACCGCACCGGTGCTCCACATGGCCGCGGGCACGGCGATGAACGTGTAGGCGGTGTAGAGGTCGCCGCCGAGGAGGAACCAGGTGATCCAGCTGCCGAACCCGCGGCTTCCGAGGCCCCACTGGTCGAGGGTGCGCATGCCGCCCGCGGGGTGGTCCTGCCGCCACTTCGCGGCGTAGAACCCGAGGACGGCGACCCCCACGAAGATGACGAGGAGCACGATCCTCGCGACGTCGACGGCGCTCATCAGCGGGCCCCCTCGTCCGTCGTCGCGGCCCGGCGGCCGACGCGCACGGCGTCCCGCCGGCGCTGGTCCTCCCGGGTGATCAGCCCGTAGCAGATCCAGAGGATCACGGCGTCCCCGAAGACCCAGAGCATCTGGTACCAGTAGAAGAACGGGATGCCGATGAGCGCGGGGGTGGAGTGCGCGTAGGTGGGCACCAGCAGCGGGACGACGATCCCGAGCGTGATGAGGATCCCGGAGATCACGTAGGGAGCCGGCCGGGCGGGGCCCCTGGTGGGGGCCGGAGAGATCGACATCGATACCTCTTTCGAACTGCGTCATGACACGCGCGGGGCCCGTCCGGGGGCGAACGGGGCGAGGGAGCCGGGGTTCGGGCTCCGTCGGACCGTTAGTTAAGTGATCAACCACGCCACCCGGCACACCCTTTCGGGCAGGCTCCGGCGACTCCGGTGCTTCACCGGGTGGACGACTGCGGAGGCGCGCCCGTCGGCCCCGGCGCCCGGATAGCCCGGCGCCGGGACATCCGGACGGTGAACGGGCCAGGGTCTCATCTCCATCCCCGGGGGGGTGTTCAGAAGACCCCGCACCGCGTATGTTCCCCGGTTGAGGCGGCGCTCGCTGCGGGCGATGTGCTGCCGCACGGCGCCGTGGGGCGCCGCAACAGGACCTTCGAGAGGTGGCCATGTCGTTCAACACTCCGGCACAGATGACCCAACTTGCGATCGCATCCGGTGAGACCAAGGCGAACGCGAGTCCCCCCAAAGCCCTCGTCGCCGGCTTCCTGGCCGGCGCCTACATCGCCTTCGGCGGTCTCATCGCCACCGTCACCTCGGCGGGCCTCGACCCCAAGACGTGGGGCGGCATCACCACCCTGGTGACCGGCCTCACCTTCAGCCTCGGCCTCATCCTGGTCGTCATCGCCGGCGCCGACCTGCTGACCGGCAACATGATGCTCGTGCCGATCGCCGTGCTGAGCAGGCGGGTCACGGTCGGGAAGCTGGCCGCCAACTGGCTGTGGGTCACCATCGGCAACCTGGTGGGCTCGGTGTTCGTCGCCTGGCTGCTGGCCGACCAGACCGGCCTGTTCGCCAAGGACTCGATCAACTTCGCCCGGCTGGCGGCCATCGCCCACGGCAAGGGGATCACCGAGACGCACTGGGAGCAGTTCGTCCGGGCGATCGGCTGCAACTGGCTCGTGTGCCTGGCCGTCTGGGGCGCCCTGGCCGCCACCAGCGTGTCCGGGAAGATCCTCGCGATCATCCCGCCGATCACGGCCTTCGTGGCCCTCGGGTTCGACCACGTCGTCGCGAACATGTTCTTCCTGCCCGCCGCGATGATGGTCGGCGCGGGGGGCCTGTCGCTCGGTGACACCGTGCTCAACCTGGTCTTCGCGTTCCTCGGCAACGCGGTCGGCGCGGGGGTGTTCGTCGCGGGCGCCTACTTCTACCTGTACGGCAACGCCAAGGGGCTGCCCGGGTCGGCGGCCGGCGCGCCGCTCACCGCGGTGGACGCCGCACCCGGAGCCGTCGCCGGCGACCCGTCCGTGACCCGGGCGGAGAGGGGCACGCTCGACTGAGGACGGCGCGTCCGCGCGGCCGCGGTGCGACGATCGTCACCCCTGGTGACCGCGGGTACTCTCGACGGCACAGCGCGAGTTCCAGTGGCGGTGAGAGATGGCGACGAGGCGTGCCGATGAGGTGCCGCGGGGTCGTTCCGCGCTCAACGGCATCCTCGCGACGGCGGCGGGACTCGGCGCCGGGCACCTCGCCGCGCTCATGGCGCCGTCGTCGTCGCCCGTCGTCGCGGTCTCCACGCGGGCCATCGACCTCACGCCCGGGCCGGTGAAGGACTGGGCGGTGAACACCTTCGGCACCGCGGACAAGACGGTGCTGGTGGTCGGCGCGATCCTCGTGACCCTCGGCCTCGGCGCGCTCATCGGCGTGGTCGCTCGACGCTCGATGCGCGCCGCGATGTTCTGCGATGTCGTGCTCGTGGTGATCGCGCTCGCCGCCGCCAGCGCCGAATCCGCCCGCGAGACGCTCTGGCTCGTGCCTGGTCTGGTGACCCTGGCCGTGGCGGCATGGGCGCTGCTCGGGCTCACCCGGGCGGCGGAGTCAGTCGGCCCCGCGCACGCGGAGGGGGGCCTGGCGAGGAGGGACTGGCTCCGGCTGGCGCTCGCCGTGGGGGGCGTCGGCGTTCTGGGCGGTCTGTTCGGCCAGGGACTGCGGCGCAGCGACGGGCCGCAGGCGGTCGCCCTCCCGGCCCGGCCGCTCCCGACCCTTCCCACCGGGCTGGAGACGAAGGTGCCGGGGATCAGCGCGCTGGTGACGCCGGCGTCCAGCTTCTACCGCATCGACACGGCGCTCATCATCCCGTCGGTCGACGTGAGTAGCTGGCGGTTGTCGATCGGCGGCATGGTCGACCATCCGTTCTCGATCGGGTGGAACGAGTTGCTGGCGATGGACGCCGTCGAGCGGCCGGTGATGCTGGAGTGCGTGTCGAACGAGGTGGGCGGCAACCTCATCGGCGCGGCGCAGTGGCTCGGGGTGCGGACGTCCGACCTGCTCAAGCGCGCCGGCGTCCAGCCGGGCGCGGACATGGTGCTGTCGACCTCGGTCGACGGGTTCACCGTGAGCACGCCGCTCACGGCCCTCACGGACGAGCGCGAGGCGCTGGTCGCCTACGAGATGAACGGCGCGGCGCTGCTGCCGGAGCACGGCTTCCCGGTGCGGCTGCTCACCCCCGGCCTCTACGGGTTCGTCGGGGCGACGAAGTGGCTGGTCAGGATGGAGGTGACCACCTTCGCGGCGCAGCAGGCGTACTGGACCGTGCGCGGCTGGTCCGACCACGGGCCGATCAAGCCCGGTTCGCGGATCGAGGTGCCCCGCGACGGGTCGACGGTGAAGCAGGGCCGGGTCACTGTGGGCGGCACGGCGTGGGCGCCAGGAGTGGGCGTGGGGAAGGTGCAGGTGCGCGTCGATCGGGGGGCGTGGGTCGACACCACCCTCGGTCCCGACGTCGGCGTCGAGTACTGGCGGCAGTGGATCTGGGCCTGGGACGCCGCCCCCGGCCGGCACGAGCTGCAGGTGCGGGTGATCGACGAGAAGGGCAAGCCGCAGGACCAGACGGTGGCCAGCCCCGTGCCCAACGGGGCCAGCGGCCTGCACACGATCACCGTCGACGTCGGCTGACCGGACGCCGCCGGGTCAGGCGGGGGTGAGCCGACCGGCGTCCTCGGGGCCCGGGGCGAGCCGGTGCTCACGGGCGGGCCCGACCGATTCGCGGACGATGACCGTATGCAGCGACGTCGGGTCGGGCGCGGGGGGTTCCTCGTGGCGGATGAGCGCGATGAGCCGTTCCATGCCCTCACGGCCCTGGCGTTCCCGGTCGACCGCGACGGTGGACAGCGACGGCGTGGTGTAGCGGCAGAGCTCCTTGTCATCCCAGCCGAAGACGCTGAGGTCGTCGGGCACCCTCCACCCGCGCCGCAGCGCCGCCTGGATGGCGCCGGTGGCCACGTAGTCGTTCGCGGCGACGACGGCGGTGATCGGGGTGTCCGCCGGCAGGGACATGATCGCCTGGTATCCCGAATCACCACGCCAGCCGCCGTCCATCACCGTCCCCTGCAGCCCGAGGTCGCCGACCGTCCCGGTGAAGGCGTTGCGCCGGTTCCGGGCCGAGGGGTAGTCGTCGGGGCCGGCCAGGTAGAGCAGGTGCTCGTGGCCCAGGGCGGCGAGCGTCCGGACGACCTCGCCGCAGGCCGCGCCGTCGGCGAGCGCTCCGAGGCCCCGCAGTTCCTCGTCGTAGTCGGAGACCACGACGAGAGGCACATCGAGGTTGGAGCGGGGGCTGGCCCCGAGCGAGGCCAGTGCGAGGATGCCCTCGAACTGCCCTGATTCGGCCATCTCGGCCGCTCGAGCCACCCGCTCCTCGCCCGAGCCTTCGAGGCCGAGCATGTCGAGCGCGTAACCCGCGGCGTGCGCGGCCCCCGCGGCCGCCGCCATGACGCGCAACGGAAGGCTGATGGTCGCCGCGGGCAGCAGGATGGCGATCCGTCCGGTGCGCCGGGTGCGCATCGAGCGGGCGATGAGGTTGGGGCGGTAGTTCAACTCCTCGATCGCCTTCTCCACCCGGCTCGCGGTGCCCGGTTTGAGGCCGCCGTTGTGGCGCAGGTAGCGGGACACCGTCTGATGGGACACCCCGGCGAGCGCAGCAACCTCGTAGATCGTCGCCCGCTTCGCCGACATCGTTTCCCTCTCGAACAAAAATGACTCTTACCTATTGACACTCAGAGTGATCGATCACTACGGTACCGGACATCGGCCCAAGTGATCGATCACTTTCTGTGCCTTCCCCCCCGCCGTGCCTCTCAAGGAATCGGATCAACGATGACCGAAGACACCTCCTCGGACCGCCCCGTGCGCTTTGCCGCCGTCGGCCTCGATCACGCCCACGCCTTCGGCCAGATCGGTGGGC
>JAJYQH010000004.1 GCA_021794705.1 Actinomycetes bacterium
CCGCCAGCCGCCTGCCCGCCAACTTCTGGTGGGCAGGAAAGGAGAATCCCATGCCGCGCCGAACCTACGAATCTCTCGCCGAGGCTGCCGAACGAACCAAGATGAGCGTCAAGACGCTCCGCCGCCGGATCGCGTCGGGCGAGCTCCCTGCCTACCGCTGCGGTTCCAAGATCCTTCGCGTAGACCCCGACGACGTGGACGAACTCATGAGACCCCTCCTGGGTGGACGGCGGAGCCGTCGGGTCGTTCGCGCTCGTTGACCGAACGGCAGTGCGGGCGTCGGGCACGGAGTAGGTCACCGCGAGCGTGAGAGCCATGACCGCTCAGCCGGGCGCGCTTGCTGGATCCTCGCGGCGACGCGCTGCGTGCCGGGTGGATGAAGGCGAACGCCCGCACTGCCGAGCCGCTCACGGGCGAATCGGGCAACGCTCCGCGACGAGGTTCTGACAACTGGTGGGCCGAGGAGGTCAAGGCCCGGGGCGTCGTCGCTGAGGTCCGCGCCGCCGACAGAGCCGGCCATCCGGAGCATCTCAACGACGGTCGACGGCGCGTGGAGGCCGGTCGGCTGCCCTGTCGGTAGCCCTTGTCGTGTCGCTGCGGGGGCCGTTCCTTGTTGCACGTATGTTGCACGAAAGGAAGCGCGCCCTTGTTTTGAGTTCTACTTTACCTAGTCAAAGTGGAAATGAAGGGGTGCCGGAGAAGGGACTTGAACCCTCACGCCTTGCGGCACAGGAACCTAAATCCTGCGTGTCTGCCAATTCCACCACTCCGGCGCGCGACGGCCTCGACCGTCCGAGGACGGGCGAGGCGTCGACTCTTCGGGGCTACACGTCGAGTTCGCGGCGCAGCCGGTCGACGTGACCGGTGGCCTTGACGTTGTACTGGGCGCTGGTGATGGTGCCGGTGCCGTCCTCGGCCACATCGACGACGAAGGTCGAACGGATCACGCCCTCGATCGACTTGCCGTACAGCGTCTTCTCGCCGTAGGCGCCGTAGGCGAGCAGGACGTCGCGCTCGGGGTTGGCGAGGAGGGTCAGCCCGAGTTGCTCCTTGTCGGTGAAGCGTGCGAGACGCTCGACGGGGTCGGGGGAAATGCCCAGCACCTCGTAGCCGGCCTCGCGGAATGCGGGCAACGACGACGAGAAGTCGATCGCCTCGGTGGTGCATCCCGGGGTCATCGCGGCCGGGTAGAAGTAGACGACGACCCGGCCACCCGCGAAGGTGGAGAGGCTGACCTCGTTGCCTTGTGCATCGGGAAGGGTGAACGTCGGAGCGGTGTCGCCGGCGGAGAGGCGGGCGGGGGCGTTCGTAGCCATGCGGCCAACAATACGGGCTAGGCTGGCGAGGACAGTGCCCGCCCAGGGCAGGTTGACCATCCCCCGGAGGATCCAGATGAGTCCCAAGAGCGGTAAGCCGACCGACAACCGCAGCGCCGGACAGATCAAGGCCGATCTCGCCGCGGCGCGCACCCGCCTGGCCAGCAACATCGCCGGACTGATCGAGGAGGTCCACCCCGCGGAGGTGAAGGCGCGCACGATGGACGATGCGAAGGCGTTCGCCCGATCCGAAGCCGAATACGCCAAGGGACTGGTGAAGAATCAGTCCGGGTGGCGCACCGACCGCCTCGTCCTGGCGGGCGGCGCACTCGTCGGGGCCGTCACCGTGGTGCTCGTGCTGAGGGCCATCGTCACGAGGGCGCGCACCTCGCACTGAGCTTCTGGGTCCGTCCCCTCGAATGAACGAAACTCCCTCGGCCGTGTCGGGCGGGGGAGTTGTTCGTTCCAGCAGGCGGCAGGGCAACGCGTTCGCGGCCGGCGGCCCGGCGGCAGGTTGGTAGGCGCCCACGCGGAAATCAGCCCCGACTAGGTGTGATATTCGGCGGGCGCGGAGGGGGGCCGGGTCTCCTGAGTTTGGTGGAGTGTTGGTAACGATTGCCTCAACCTGCCCGAAACCGTCCCATCTGGGGCCAACTTGGCTTAAGTTCGGGTCAACCCCATTAGAGGGTTACACACGACGAAGTGAGGTAATCCATGACCAGAACCCGTTCCGTGCGGAAGATCGCACTGGTCGGTGCGTCCGTGGCCTCGGTGCTCGCGATCGCGGCCTGTGGCTCAGGTAACAGCAACAGTTCCAGCAGCGGCGCCAGCTCGGGGGGCGCCAACTGGACGCAGACAGGCCCGATCACCTACGTGCAGGGCAAGGACACGTCGGGCAAGGTGCAGTCCTGGCTGGACATCTGGAACAAGGCCCACCCCGACCAGAAGGTCACCCTGATCGAGCTGTCCGACCAGGCCGACCAGCAGCGGGCTTCGATGATCCAGAACGCGCAGAACAAGGGCGCTTCCGGCTACGACGTGCTCTCGGTCGACGTGGTGTGGACCGCCGAGTTCGCCGCGAACGGCGTCATCCAGCCGCTGCCCACCGACATGAAGACCGACGGCTACCTGCCGGCGGCCGTCGACTCGGCCACGTACTTCAACAAGCTGTACGCCTTCCCGAGCACCTCCGACGGCGCGCTGCTCTACTACCGCACCGACCTGCTCAAGGCGGCCAACATCTCCAGCCCGCCCACCACCTGGGACCAGTTGAAGAGCGACTGCACCAAGATCAAGGCGATGCCGGGCAACAGCAAGATGATCTGCTACGGCGGCCAGTTCCAGAAGTACGAGGGCCTGACCTGCAACATCGCCGAGTGGATCAACAGTGCCGGCGGCCAGTTCCTCACGCCTGACGGCAAGCCCGACGTCAACTCCACCGCGGCCATGAAGGGCGTCGACACCCTCGCCTCATGGTTCAAGGACGGGACGATCGACCAGAAGGAGCTCACCTGGACCGAGGAGCCCTCGCGCACCGCGTTCGAGTCCGGGCAGCTGATCTTCCTGCGCAACTGGCCGTACGTCTACACGCTGGCCCAGACCGACGCCACCAGCAAGGTCAAGGGCAAGTTCGCCGTCGCGCCGATCCCCGGCCTCACCGGCCCCGGCGTGTCGACCCTCGGTGGGCACAACATGGGTGTCTCCACCTACGCCAAGAACCTCGGCACGGTGAAGGCCTTCATCGAGTGGTGGAACAACGAGGAGCAGCAGAAGGCGCACACCATCGCCACCTCGAACGCCCCGACGCTGACGTCGCTGTACACCGACCCGCAGCTGACCAAGCAGTTCCCCTACCTGACGACCCTCTACGACTCGATCAAGAACGCGAAGCCGCGTCCGAAGGCGGTCAGGTACGGCGACGTGACGTCCGCGATCCAGGACGCCACCTACTCGGTGATCAGTGGTAGCGCGGACGCCACGACGGCGTTCAACTCGCTGCAGAACACGCTGACCACCCTGACTCAGAGCTGAGACCGTCTGAGCGACCACCGCAGCGCCCCGGTCGGCCATGGCCGACCGGGGCACTCGCAGCGAAAGGGAGGTAATTCGTGTCAGCAGCCGTTGCCCAGCCGACCCGAGCCACGCACGAGTCGGCACCACAACCGAAACACAAGAAGAACATGCTGAGCGACGGCCAGGGGACTCTGGCCGCCATGCTCATCTCGCCGACCCTCATTGTCATCTTCCTCGTGGTCGGCATCCCGATCGCGATGACGATCCGCGACTCCTTCTACACGAAGAGCAACAAGGTCGACCCGACCACCGGACTGCTCTCCAACAAGGAGCACTTCGTCGGGTTGCAGAACTTCACCAACGCGCTCACCAGCCAGCTGGGCACCGTGCCCGGGGAGTGGGGCAACCTTCCCCGCCTGGTGAACGCATTCCTCAACAACATGTACTTCACCGTGGTCTGTGTGGTCATCGAGACGGTTCTGGGCGTCGCGATGGCCCTCATCATGTCCAAGGCGTTCCGGGGACGCGGCATCGTCCGCGCCGCCATCCTGGTCCCGTGGGCAATCCCGACGATCGTGTCGGCGAAGATGTGGTGGCTGATCTTCCAGGCCTCCGGCGTCGCCAACCGCATCCTCGGGCACACCTACCTGTGGCTCGGTGACTCGGCGTCCTCACAGGCGGCCGTGATCATCGCCGATACATGGAAGACAGCGCCGTTCATCGGGCTGTTGACCCTTGCCGGCCTGCAGACGATCCCTGCTGAGGTGTACGAGGCCGCCAAGGTCGACGGCGCGAACGCCTGGCAGACCTTCGTCCGGATCACCCTTCCCATGGTGAAGCCGTCGCTCGTGGTGGCGGTGCTCTTCCGCACCCTCGACACGATGCGCATGTTCGACCTGCCCTACGGCATGATCGGCCCGCACAAGTACTACGTCGAGACCCTGTCGATGTTCGCCTACGACGAGGCCAACAACCTGCGGTACGGCCCGGCCGCGGCCTACTCCATCCTGCTGTTCCTCCTCATCGTCATCGTCGCGTTCCTGTTCATCAAGCTGCTCGGCGCCGAACTCATCACCGACGATGAGGTCCTCGCCCTGCGGGCGCAGCGCAAGCGGCAGAAGGCGATGCACAAGCGGGCCAAGGCGATGCCCACCATCACCTCCGGGGAGAGTGCAGTATGAGCGCCGCAACTGTCACCGTGAACGAGAACGTCCAGGGCGGACTGACCCGGGCCGAGTTGGAGGAACTCCAGCGTCCCCGGCACAAGGGTCGCGAGACCGTGGGCATGGTCGCCGGCATTGTCGGCATGGCGCTCATCGTTCTCTACTGCATCATCCCGTTCTACTGGATGACGATCTCGGCCTTCCGGCTCCCGTCCGACGGCATGTCGACGGCGTTCTGGCCGAGCCCGGCGTCCATCGAGAACTTCAAGGGGGCGTTCCAGCCGAAGAACAACTTCACCCGGGCGTTGCTGAACTCGGTGATCGTCGCGTCGATCACGACGGCGCTCACGCTCCTGTTCGGCATCATCGCCGCCTACGCGCTCGCGCGCCTGCGGTTCCGGATGAAGGGGCTGGTGCTGGCGATCATCATCGGCTGCTCGATGTTCCCGGGGATCACCCTGCTCATCCCGCTGCTCAAGCTGTTCACCGGTTACTACAGCTGGTTCCCGAACTGGATGAACACCTACCAGGCGATGATCGTGCCCGACCTGTCCTTCGGCCTGCCGCTCGCGGTGTGGAACCTCACCGCGTTCTTCAAGCAGTTGCCGGTCGAACTCGAACAGGCGGCGATGGTCGACGGCTGCACCCCGGGTGTCGCGTTCCGGAAGGTCATCCTCCCGCTCGCCGCCCCCGGCGTGTTCACCACCGCCATCATCACGTTCATCGCGGTCTGGAACGAGTACATGATCGCCCTGACCTTCGGCGTCAAGCCGACGATGAAGACGGCGACGGTCGCGCTCAGTCAGTTCACGGGCACGACCAACTTCGACACACCGTTCGGCTCGATCATGGCCGCCGGTGTCATCGTCACCGTGCCGCTGCTGGTCGTGGTGCTGCTGTTCCAGCGCCGCATCGTCGGCGGTCTCACAGCCGGTGGCGTGAAGTAGTTCACCCCGCCTCGTGACCGGGCCGGAACCTTCGGGGGCCGGCCCGGCCGCATGCCTGGAGGCCGTGACCCAATTTGCCGCGGAGCGGCAGATCACGGTAACGTTCCTTACCGCGCGCGCCGCTAGCTCAACTGGCAGAGCAGCTGACTCTTAATCAGCGGGTTCGGGGTTCGAGTCCCTGGCGGCGCACTGGAAGAGGCCCGTGGCGGCAGCCACGGGCCTTTCTCGTGTCCCGCGCGAGGCGGTCGGACGCCGCGCCCGACCGGTCTCAGCGGCGTCCGGACCGCACGTGGGTGATCCGTTCACTGCGTAGCCGGTCGATCTCCCCGCTGGGCAGCGGTTCGAGGTCGCGACCGAGTGCGAGTGAGAGGACGTGGTCGGCCAGCTCCGGGTTGCGCGCGAGGACCGGGCCGTGGGGATAGGTGCCGATGACGCGGCCCTGGACGGCGCCCTCGGTGCCGTCGCCGGCGTTGCCCACGCCGATTTCCACGTGGGCCAGGGGAGCGGCGTCCGGCCCGAGGGTGGTGAACCCCCCGTGGTTCTCGAATCCGGTGATGAGCGACACCGGGCCGTCGGGACGTGACCACGACGTGAGGATCTCGCCCACGGCGCGCTGGGGGCCGCGCCGGGTGGTGACGTCGAGCAGGCCGAGCCCGTCGATCACCTCCTCGTGATCGCCCACGGTGAAGCTCGTGCCGCAGATCTGGTATCCGGCGCACACGGCGAAGACGACGGCCCCGGCGTCCACCCCCCGGAACAGGTTGCCGTCGGCCCTGATCGCCTTGACCGCGCTGATCTGTGCCATGTCCTCCCCGCCGCCGAGCAGGTAGACGTGGGCGTCCGCGGGGATCACCTGCCCGGGTTCGACGATGACCAGCTCGTGGTCGATGCCGCGCCACTCGAGCCGTTTGGCGAGGACGAGCGCGTTGCCCCGGTCGCCGTAGATGCCGAGCAGCGACTGGTAGATGAGCACGATGCGGACGCGGCTCATGCGAGGCCTCCCAGGCGGCGCAGGCGTTGGAACGGGGTGTAGGTGGCGATGCAGTCGACGGTGGCGTCGCGATTGGTGAGCGCCGCGGCGAGGCTGGGCTCGACCGTGTGGTCGACCCCCGCGTACGACAGGCGCACCGCGAGATCCTGCGCGCGGGGGCCGGTGCACACGACGTGCCGTCCCGCCAGCTGCTCGTAGTCGACGTCCCACAGCCAGGAGACGTCACGGCCGTCGGCGGCGGCGGAGTCGATGGCCAGGATCACCGGGTCGGACGCGGCGAGGGGCAGCGACTCGGCCCAGCCGGCCGGGTTCTTCGCGAGGAGCAGGCGTGCGCTCGTCGTGCCGAAGTGGGCGGTCGCGTAGCGACCGGCGGGGGAGGTGACGCCGTGCATCCCGCGCAGGGCGTCCTCAGGGCGGACACCGAACTCGATCGCGGCGGCCAGTGCGCAGCCGGCGTTGGCGCGGTTGAAGCGTCCGGGCACCTGGAGGTCGAGGTGGTGCACGGTGCCGTCCCGGGCCGTCACGTCGTCGCCACGGACGATGTAGTCGGGGTCGGGTTGGGCGAGCTCGCAGGCGGGGCAGTGCCAGCGGGATCGCGACGAGTCGGTGGCCGGCTCGTGCACGAGGACAGCGCCGCACTCCGGGCACAGCGCCGCGTCCTGGGTCCACCCATCGCCGGTGTCGATCCAGATGGCGCGGCGGGCCTTGGCCGCTGCCCAGACGACGAGGGGGTCGGCGGCGTTGGCGACGACGACGGGGCCGGACTCGCCCGCTTCGATCAGCCCCTCGCGCCACGATCGGCCGAGGGCCTTGATCTCATGGTGGCGGTCGAGCTGGTCACGGCTGAAGTTGAGCAGCACGAGAAGCTCCGGGCGCCCCTGGCGGATGAGCTCGCGGACCACCCGCTCGTCGGTCTCGAGGATCGCGACGTCGGCGCGGGGATGCTCGCCGAGGGCCGACGCGATGCCGTGGAAGAGGTTGGCGCCGTCGGCGTTGGTGACCACCCGCGCGTCGCCCTCGGGGAGCGAGGCCCGGATGGCGGCCGTGAGCAGATGGGTGGTCGTGGTCTTG
>JAJYQH010000224.1 GCA_021794705.1 Actinomycetes bacterium
GATCTCTCCTGTTGCAGGAGGTCGACGGCACACGGTGCCTGCCGATCTGGATCGGCGCGAACGAGGCGGCGGCGATCGCCAACGCCCTCGAGGGTGTCGTGCCGCCGCGACCCCTCACGCACGATCTCTTCGTCACCACGCTGGCCGAGCTCGGGCACACCGCGGTCCGGGGCCGGATCACCTCGATGACCGACGGCGTCTTCATCGGTGAACTCGAGATCGACGGGCACGTCATCTCCGCGCGGCCCTCCGACCTCGCGGCGCTGGCCGTCCGCTCGGGCATCCCGCTCGCTTGTCCCGACGAACTGCTCGACCAGGTCGGCGTCGAGATCGACGAGCCCGATGACGAGGTGGAACGGTTCCGGGAGTTCCTCGACCACGTGAATCCGGACGACTTCGACGAGCAGTGACGCGGTGCCGGCGTCCCGGCGCAACCCTCAACCGGTCGTTGAAGCCCACGCGCCGAGCCGTCGAGGATCGTTGACCCGTCCCGGGGTCGGCACTAGCGTCTGATCTCACCGGTGTAGTTACGCTGCTGCGATTGCCCCGGCGACGGAGAACTCATCGGTCTGTGAGGAGTGAGATGGACGCGCTGGCGACAGGCGACGGCTTCCGGCCCGAGGCGATGCAGGACGCCCTGTTCGACGGCAGCTTCACCCCGCTTCCCGAAGACCTCGGCTTCCGCGGCCCGGTCGCCTGCGGCGCGGCCGGCATCACCTACCGCCAACTCGACTACTGGGCCCGCACCGGCCTGGTGGTCCCCGAGATTCGCGGGGCCGAAGGTTCGGGCTCGCAGCGGCTCTACTCCTTCCGTGACGTGCTCATGCTCAAGGTCATCAAGCGGCTCATCGACGCGGGCATCTCGCTGCAGCAGATCCGCATCGCGATCGACCATCTCCGCGAGCGGGGCGTCCAGGACCTCACCCAGGTGACGCTGATGAGCGACGGGGTGTCTGTCTACGAGTGCACGAGCGACCACGAGGTCATCGACCTGCTCCGTGGCGGTCAGGGCATGTTCGCGATCGCCCTCGGCGGCGTCTGGCGCGACATGGAGGGCACGCTCTCGGTGCTCCCCGGCCAGCGGGCCGAGGACCAGGCGGTCGAGCACCCGCACGACGAACTGGCCAAGCGCCGGCGCCACCGCGCCAGCTGACACCCGTTCCCGCCGCGGGCGGCACCCCTGCCCAGGGCGGATGCCGGGCGTCCGGCGACCCCGCTGTATCGTGTCCACGGCGGCCGCGAGGCGGCCGCGACAACTCGATCGTGGGGTGACAGATGGCTGACGGACGGGCAATCGGCGACGACGCGGGCTTCCTGGGGCGCCATCTCGGCCCCCGCGAGCACGACCGGGCGCACATGCTCGAGGTGATCGGTCTCGAGTCGATGAGCGAACTCGGCGAGCGGGCGATGCCCGCCGCGATCCGGCTGGGACGCGACCTCGAGCTTCCCACCGCCCTCACCGAGACCCAGCACCTTGAGCGGATGCAACTGCTGGCCGGCATGAACCGGCCGCTCCGGGCGATGATCGGGCTCGGCTACCACGGCACGGTCACCCCGCCCGTCATCCGCCGGCGGGTGCTCGAGAACCCTGCGTGGTACACCGCGTACACGCCGTATCAGCCCGAGATCAGCCAGGGGCGCCTCGAGGCCCTGCTCAACTACCAGACCATGGTGAGCGACCTCACCGGGCTCCCGGTGTCCAACGCCAGCCTGCTCGACGAGGCGACGGCGGTGGCCGAGGGGATGGCGCTGGCCCACCGCAACTCGCCGAAGGGCGGCGGCGTCCTCGTCGACCCGGGCATCCTTCCGCAGTCGCTGGCGGTGCTGCACACCCGCGCGGACGCCATCGGGGTCGAGGTCATCGTCGGGGGCGACGACCTCGTGCGCGACCTCCAGACGCACGAGGTGTGCGCCGTGGTCGTGCAGGTGCCGGCGTCCGACGGCACGCTGCGCGGGCCCGTGGAACTCGAGGCGATCGCCCGCACCGCGCACGACAACGGCGCCCTGGTCATCGCGGCGGCCGACCTGCTGGCGCTCACGCTCATCGTGCCCCCGGGGGAGTGGGGTGCCGACATCGCCGTCGGATCGGCGCAGCGCTTCGGCGTTCCCCTCTTCTACGGCGGCCCGCACGCGGGGTACATCGCCGTCCGCAAGGGCCTCGAACGCTCGCTTCCGGGCCGGCTCGTCGGGGTGTCGGTCGACCGGCACGGGACGCCGAGCCTGCGGCTGGCGCTGCAGACCCGGGAGCAGCACATCCGCCGGGAGAAGGCCACGTCCAACATCTGCACCGCCCAGGTGCTGCTCGCCGTGGTCGCGTCGATGTACGCGGTCTACCACGGTCCCGAGGGCCTCACCGCCATCGCGCGCCGCCTGCACGAGCACGCCCGGACGCTGGCCGGGGCGTTCGAGGCGGCCGGCCTGCGCCTGGCCGGCGACGGCTTCTTCGACACCCTCACCGTCGAGGTCCCGGACGCCGTGCAGGTGGTGGACGCCGCCCACGACCGGGGGATCCATCTGCGGCTGGTCGACGGGACGCACGTCGGAGTGTCGGTCGGGGAGGACACCACTCCCGAGGAGATCACCGCGGTGATGGAGTCGTTCGGCGTCGCACCCGCCGAGCCCGTCGGCGGCCTGGCCGGCCACGAGCGGACGTCGGCCTTCCTCACCCACCCGGTGTTCTCGGCGTACCGCAGCGAGACCCAGATGCTGCGCTACGTGCGCACGCTCTCCGACCGTGACTTCGCCCTCGACCGGGGCATGATCCCCCTCGGTTCCTGCACGATGAAGCTCAACGCCGCCTCGGAGCTCGAGCCGATCAGCTACGCCGGATTCGCCGACCTGCACCCCTTCGCCCCGGTCGGGGACGCCCAGGGCTACGCGCGGCTGATCCGCGAGCTGGAGCGCTGGCTCGCCGAGATCTCCGGCTACGACCGCGTCAGCCTCCAACCCAACGCGGGAAGTCAGGGCGAGTTCGCCGGCCTGCTGGCGATCCGCGCCTTCCACGAGGCCAACGGCGAGCCCGAACGCGACGTCTGCCTCATCCCGTCGTCGGCCCACGGCACGAACGCGGCGTCCGCCGCCATGGCCGGCATGCGGGTGGTCGTGGTCGCCGCCGCCGGTGACGGGTCCGTCGACCTCGACGACCTCGCGGCCAAGATCGACAAGCACCGCGATCGGCTCGCGGCCATCATGGTGACCTACCCCAGCACCCACGGTGTCTTCGAGGAGGGGATCGTCGACCTGTGCCGTATGGTGCACGAGGCCGGCGGCCAGGTCTACGTCGACGGCGCCAACATGAACGCGATGGTCGGACTGGCCCGGCCGGGCGACTTCGGGGCCGACGTGAGCCACTTCAACCTGCACAAGACCTTCGCCATCCCGCACGGCGGCGGCGGCCCGGGCGTCGGCCCGATCGGGGTCAAGGCCCACCTGGCCCCGTTCCTGCCCAACCACCCCCTCACCGCGGACGCCGGTCCGGCCACCAGCCGCGGCCCCGTGTCGGCGGCCCCCTGGGGATCGGCCGGCGTCCTGCCGATCTCGCACGGCTACATCGCGCTCATGGGCGCCGACGGTCTCCGGGAGGCGTCCCTCACCGCGGTGCTCAACGCCAACTACATCGCCCGGCGGCTCTCCGAGCACTACCCGGTGCTCTACACCGGGCGTCACGGGCTCATCGCCCACGAGTGCATCCTCGACCTGCGCCCGCTCACCAAGGCCACCGGCATCACTGTCGACGACGTCGCCAAACGACTCATCGACTACGGGTTCCACGCCCCGACCATGAGTTTCCCGGTCGCCGGCACGTTGATGGTCGAGCCGACCGAGAGTGAGGACCTCGCCGAACTCGACCGGTTCTGCGACGCGATGATCGCGATCCGGGGTGAGATCGAGGAGGTCGCCTCCGGACGCTGGCCGGCCGACGACAACCCCCTCCACAACGCGCCGCACACCCTCAACGAGACCACCGGCGACACCTGGACCCACCCTTACGGGCGGGAGCAGGCCGCGTTCCCGGCCGGACGCAGCAGCGGCCCGGTGGGCGCCGGCGTCCGCGACAAGTACTGGCCGGCGGTGGCCCGCATCGACGGGGCGCGCGGCGACCGGAACCTCGTGTGCACCTGCCTGCCGCCCGAGGCGTACGCGGCGGAGTGATCACCGCACCGGCCCGGTCCGGTCCGGGCCATGGGGACGCCGGAGGGCGGGAATCACCCCGGGGGCAATATCCTCGGGAGCCACGGGTGCAACCCGCGCCGGCCGGCGTCCCGGTGGCCCGTGCAGCGGCGGAAGGAGTGTGGTGATCGGTCGCGTCTGGACGAGGCTCAAGCGCACCCCGTGGTCGGCCCACCTGCTGCGCGCCAACGACCGGTACAACAACCGGCTCGGCAATCAGCTGGCGGGCGGCATCACCTACTTCTCGGTGCTGACGCTCGTACCCGTCCTCATGTTGATCTTCTCCGCCCTGGGCTTCCTCCTCACGGTGATCCGGCCCGACTGGTTGTTGCAGGTGCGCGACGTGGCGATCGACACGGTGGGGTCGGCGGCCGGGGGCGCCAAGGCGGTCGACCTCATCCAGAGCGCCCTGGCCAACTGGCGCGGGGTGGGCCTGGTCGCCCTCGTGTCCGCCGCCTATGCGGGGTCCGGCTGGATGGGCAACCTCCGGGGCGCCGTGCGGGCGCAGTGGCGGCCGGACTTCGACTGGAGCCCTCCCGGCCGGTTCTTCCTCATCGAACGGCTGGTCAATCTCGGCTACTTCGTCATCCTGCTCGGCATGGTGACCCTGAGCTTCCTGCTCACGACCGTCGGCTCGCGCTTCGGCGACTGGCTGGTCGGGCTGGTCGGGCTCACCGGCAACCCCGGCGCCGCCATCGCCCTGCAACTGGGCACCTCGGCGCTGGCGGTGGTGGCCGGCTTCGCCCTGTTCTACTTCCTGTTCGAGGTGCTGCCGCAGTACGAGGCGCCCCGGGCGGCAATGGTCAAGGGCTCACTCATGGCGGCCATCTCCCTCGCCGGGCTGCAGTACCTCACCGCGCTGCTCATCGCCCAGTTCTCGCGCAGCTTCGCCGCCCTCGTGTTCGGCAACATCATCATCGTCATGCTGTTCTTCAACCTGTTCGCCCGGTTGACGCTGTTCGCCGCCGCGTGGATCGCCACCTCGTACCAGCCGGCGTTCCCGCGCAAGTACAACGAGACCGACGAACTGCTGCGCGGCAAGCCGGGAGTGGTCACCGTCCCCGGCCACTGGACCGCGGCCGACCTCGACCGGGAGCGCATCCTCAACCGCCGCACCCGCGCGCTCGCCCCGCACATGGACGCCGCCACCCCCGGACCGGCGTCCCCCGTGCTGCCCGAGGCGGAGGACTCGATGGCCACTCCGACCGAGGTGATCCAGTACGAGGAGGAACTCGGCCCCGACACCAGGCCGGCCCTCATCCGCCGCCGGAGTCAGGTGCGCTACCGGCGTCCACCGACCCGCTGAGGCGTGGCGACCACGCGGGGTGCCGCACGAACGACGGGCCCGGACGCTGCTGCGTCCGGGCCCGTCGTCGCGAACCGGCTGGTGTCAGTGGCCCGACCCCTGGGTGGGCACGGGGGCGGGCTGACCGATGTCGGCCAGCAGCTCGAGGTACCAGGGCTGGGTGATGTCGAATGGCTTGCCGCCCTTGATCCGGTCGAACGCGATGACCGACAGCACGTCACCGTTCTCCTCGTCCTCACCGACGACGCCGGGCGTTCCGGCCAGGGCGGCGTCCACCGCCAGGTCGGTGCACCGCTTGATGAGGTCGAGGTCGGCCTGGTTCGCCGCGGCCGCCCGGCTGTAGTAGCCCGACTTCTGCACCATGACCTTCTCGGCGCCGAGCAGTTCGGCGAACTTCGACGCGAACCAGGCGCCCGGGTTGATCTTGTCGAGCTTGACGTGGCCGAACGGGTCGCGGGGCACCTGCTCGCCCGCGCGCTCCATCTCGGCGATGATCGAGTCGAGCCCGGCGCCCTCGGAGAGGAAGATCGTCACGTTGCCGACGGTGTCCATGATCGCGCGCAGTCGTTCGGCTTCCCCGGCGATGTCGATGACCGCCTCCGGCAGGTAGACGGCGTGCACGTCCCACGCCTCACGCGACAACCCGATCTCGGGCACCCAGGTCTGGGTGTCGAGCCACTCGCGGTACTTCTGGGCCGTGGCGGCGGTGAGGTAGCCGCAGTTGCGCCCCATGACCTCGTGCACGATGAGCATCCGCGAGCCGGAGTTGTGCTCGCCGACGATGTTGCGCGCGAAGTTGGCGCCCTGCTCGGCGGCCGTCCAGGCGCCGAGCGACTGCCGGATCGGCACGACGTCGTTGTCGATGGTCTTGGGCAGGCCGACAACGGTGAGGCCGTAGTCGTTGGTCGCAAGGTACGCGGCCAGGTCGGCCGCCGTCGTGTTGGTGTCGTCGCCGCCGATCGTGTGAAGCACGTCGACGCCGTCTGCGACGAGGCGGTCGGCCGCCACCTTGAGGGGATCGTCGCCCTGAGCGACCAGGCCCCGCTTGACGAGGTCCTTGGCGTTGGTGAGCTTCACCCGGGAGTTGCCGATGGGGGAGCCGCCGAAGCGGTGCAGGATGGCCGCGTTCTCCCGCACGGCCGGGGTGACCGTGAAGAAGTCACCCTGCAGCAGTCCCTGGTACCCGTGCTTGTAGGCGATGATCTCGACGTCGGGGGCCACCTCGGTGTAGCGCTCGATGAGGCCGCCGACGGCCGACGACAGGCACGGTGCGAAGCCGCCCGCGGTGAGCAGCGCAACCTTCTTGACCATGGACAACACTCCCTCTTGCACAGATCGGTATCCCGGCAGGGCCGGAGGACGCTGCTCAGCCTAACGGCTGTGCATGAGGCGGCGGGATGAGCCCTCGGGGATGCGAGACTTCGCGCATGAGGGGCCGGCGGCACGACCAGCGCGGGGTGAGCGTCACGACCATGGTGTCGACGATGATGCCCGCGTTCGTGGTCGCGTGCGGTCTGGCCGTCGATGGCGCCGCCCAGGCATCCGCCGCCCGGCAGGCGAGCGTCATCGCCGCCCAGGCCGCCCGCACCGGTGAGGACGCCTCCGCCCCCACCCGGCTAACCGGCGGGTCGGGAGCCGAGGAGGCGCTCGCGGCCGCGCGCCGGGCCCTGGCCGACAGGGGCTCGGACGGGCGGGTGAGCATCGAGCAGGGACGCCTGCACGTGCGGGTCGACGAGACGGTGGGCACGGTGTTTCTCGGCATCATCGGCGTCCGGAACCTGCACGCACACGCCGACGCGTGGGCCGAGCTCACGAATGGGTGAGTGC
Source organism: Actinomycetes bacterium (assembly GCA_021794705.1). GTDB lineage: Bacteria > Actinomycetota > Actinomycetes > Propionibacteriales > Propionibacteriaceae > JAJYQH01. The sequence continues at coordinate 7,304 of JAJYQH010000224.1, forward strand.
CGGTAGCCTGAAGGGGATGATTCCAGCAGTCGAGCCGGGACGCCCGGCTCAGGCACCGGACGCACGGTCACACCGGTTCGCGCGGGTCGGGCGTCTG
>JAJYQH010000298.1 GCA_021794705.1 Actinomycetes bacterium
CATCCAGGCGCTCGAGTCGTCGTACCTCACGAACCGCCAGATCGAGGCGGCGCGTATCGCGATGACCCGGCACATCCGCCGTGGCGGCAAGGTGTGGATCAACGTCTACCCCGACCGTCCGCTCACCAAGAAGCCGGCCGAAACCCGGATGGGTTCCGGCAAGGGCTCGCCCGAGTGGTGGGTCGCCAACATCAAGCCGGGTCGGGTGCTCTTCGAGCTCTCGGGCGTCCCCGAGGAGGTGGCCCGCGAGGCCATGCGCCTGGCTATCCACAAGCTGCCGTTCAAGGCTCGCTTCATCACGCGCGAGGCAGGTGACAACTGATGGCAAACACGTCATTGACGGCGGCCGACCTGCGTGGTCTCAGCCGCGACGAGCTCAACGCCAAGGTCGTTGAGCTCAAGGAGGAGTTGTTCAACCTCCGGTTCCAGGCGGCCGTCGGCCAGCTGGAGTCGCACGGCCGGCTGCGCGACGTCCGCAAGGACATCGCCCGGGTCTACACCGTGATCCAGGAGCGCAACCTCGGCATCGTCGACGAACCTGGAAAGGCCTGAACATGAGCGAGAACACCACGACCCGCAGCAGCCGCAAGGTGCGCGAGGGCATCGTCGTCAGCGACAAGATGAACAAGACCGTCGTCGTCGCCGTCGAGGATCGCGCCAAGCACCCGCTCTACGGCAAGGTCATGACCAAGACCGAGCGGCTCAAGGCCCACGACGAGAACAACGAGGCCGGCATCGGCGACCGCGTGCGGATCATGGAGACCCGCCCGCTGTCGGCGACCAAGCGCTGGCGCCTCGTCGAGGTTCTCGAAAAGGCCAAGTGATCCCAGTCGCCCGCACGATGGGCCGTCCGCAGCGTGCGGGCGGCCCATCGTCGCGTCCGGGCGGATGGAGTGGGACCACCGGCTTTCGCCGGGAGAGGTAGCGTGGCCGGGTGCAGAGACCAGACGATTCATCTCTCCCGCCCGGCGAGCGGCGTCAGCCGGGCCGGTCCGCCTTCATCGCCGCGATGGTCCTCTTCGCCTGCGCGTTCGCCATGGGGCCGTTCATCGCCATCACCGGCAACCGGTTGATGCTGGACGCGGCGGTCACGGTCGGCATCGTCGGAGTGATCAGTGCGCTCGCGGGCGCCCTCCTCAGCTACCTCCGCGGATCGGCCGAATAGCACCGAGCCTGCGGGGGCCCGCGTCGGGCAGGACAATGGGCTCAGGGGGTGGCCACCATGCCCGGTGCATCCGCGTTGAAGTATTCGGCCGTTGTTCTCATGACCCTGTTCGCACTGCTGGGGGGCCTGTTCGCCGCGGGGTACGCGATCGCAGATCTCTCCGGCCGCGCCGCTGCGCTGCTCATCGCCGCGTACGCCGTGCCCGCCGTGGGTCTCAGCGTTCTCGCGATCATCCGGCCGGCGGTGCTGGGCCCGGTGCTCGTCGGGCTGAGCGTCGTCGTGATCGTCTTCAACGACATCGACGCGGCGGCCCGTCTCATCCCGCGCGACACCTACGGACCGGTCGGGGTCGTCGCGGTGCTCATGCTCGCGGCCGCGATCGGGTTCCTGGGACTCCACCGTCCGTTGCTCGCCGGCGTGCTGCTGGTCGCCCTCGCCATCGGGCAGGCCGTCGCCGCGGTCGCCGGGCGGGACGTCGCCGGAGGCGAGCCCCTCGGGGCGGTGTTCTCCGGTTCGACGGGCATCGTCGTGATCCCGCTGCTCGTCATCGGCGGCCTGTTCCTCCTCGCCGGTCGGCCGCCGACCCATCCCGCGTCCGTCGCGCCGGCGCACTGACATCGGGGCGGGGGAGGGTCCCGGAACTCGCCCCCTGTACCGCGCGCCCCTGATTAGGTTGGGCGCGCAGGCATGAGGTAGCCTAGGCAAGTTGCTTTGGGACTGTGCCCTCATCAGGTGTGGAGGGGACCTCTCCCGTGCGCGCAAGTGATCGCCGGACCCCTGTGGTCCGGGATGCCTCCTGGCACAATCCAGGGGGCCAACCAGCAAGTTCCACCAGGCCTTGGCATGCCAGGGAACCAGTGGGGCAGAGGAGACCAGATGATCCAGCAGGAGACGCGACTGAAGGTCGCCGACAACACGGGTGCCAAGGAACTCTTGTGCATCCGCGTTCTCGGTGGCTCGAAGCGTCGCTACGCCTTCCTCGGTGACACCATCGTGTGCAGCGTCAAGGACGCCATCCCCGGCGGAAACGTCAAGAAGGGCGATGTCGTCAAGGCTGTCGTGGTGCGCACCCGCAAGGAGCACCGTCGCGCCGACGGTTCTTACATCAAGTTCGACGAGAACGCCGCCGTCATCCTGAGGAACGACGGGGAGCCCCGCGGCACCCGCATCTTCGGCCCGGTGGCCCGTGAACTCCGCGAGAAGCGCTTCATGCGCATCGTCTCGCTCGCCCCGGAGGTGATCTGAATGAAGTCGCTGCACATCAAGAAGGGTGACCGGGTCAAGGTCATCGCCGGCGACGACAAGGGCACCGTCGGTGAGGTCATCGCCGTGTTCCCGTCGACGCAGAAGGTGACGGTCGAGGGCGTGAACATCGTCAAGCGTCACCTGCGCGACACGGCCAGCCAGCCGCAGTCGAACCAGGTGACCAAGGGCGGCATCATCGCGTCCGAGGCGCCGATCCACGTCTCCAACGTTCAGCTCGTGGTGGGCTCGGGCAAGGACGCCACGGTGACCCGCGTCGGGTACAAGCGCGAGGAAGTCACCAAGCGTCGTCCCGACGGCTCCGAGTACACCGCTGAGCGCAGCGTCCGTGTCCTCAAGAAGGACGCTCCGAAGAAGGGCGGCAAGAAGTGAGCGCCACCACCACCGAGACCCGGGAACTGCCCCGTCTCAAGAAGAAGTACCGCGAGCAGATCGTCTCCGCGCTCCGCGAGGAGTTCCAGTACGACAACGTCATGCAGATCCCCGGCCTGGTGAAGATCGTGGTGAACATGGGTGTCGGCGAGGCCGCGCGCGACTCGAAGATCATCGACGGTGCGATCCGCGACCTCACCGCCATCACCGGGCAGAAGCCGCAGGTGACCAAGGCGCGCAAGTCGATCGCCCAGTTCAAGCTCCGCGAGGGCATGCCGATCGGCTGCCACGTGACGCTCCGCGGCGATCGCATGTGGGAGTTCGCCGACCGGCTGCTCACCCTCGCGCTCCCGCGCATCCGTGACTTCCGCGGCCTCAACGGCAACCAGTTCGACGGACGCGGCAACTACACGTTCGGTCTCAACGAGCAGGTCATGTTCCACGAGATCGACCAGGACAGGATCGACCGCCTCCGCGGTATGGACATCACGTTCGTCACCACGGCGACCACGGACGCCGAGGGCCGGTTCCTGCTCAAGCAGCTCGGTTTCCCGTTCAAGGAGACCGACGACGCGAAGAAGGCCGCGAAGAAGCGCGGCTCGGCGACCGGCGCCAAGAGCGCGAAGAGGAAGTGATCTGACCCATGGCCAAGACCGCGTTGAAGGTCAAGCAGGGACGCAAGCCCAAGTTCGGCGTCCAGGCGTACTCCCGCTGCCAGCGGTGCGGGCGTCCCCGCGCCGTGTACCGCAAGTTCGGCCTGTGCCGCATCTGCCTGCGCGAGCTGGCGCACGCGGGCGACCTGCCCGGCGTCACCAAGTCGTCCTGGTGAGCCCCCTCTTCTCCTGACCATCCACCGCCACAGGTCCGCCCAGCTGGGTCGGAAACCGGGGCGAGAAAGAAGCACATCCAGCCATGACAATGACTGATCCCATCGCGGACATGCTGACGCGGGTGCGTAACGCCAACAACGCCTTCCACGACTCGACCAGCATGCCCAACTCGAAGATCAAGGTGGGCATCGCCGAGATCCTCAAGGCCGAGGGCTACATCCAGGACTTCCAGGTCACCGAGCCCGCCGAGGGCGAGGTCGGCAAGACCCTCACCATCAAGCTCAAGTACGGCGACGAGCGGCAGCGCTCGATCGTCGGCATCAAGCGCGTCAGCAAGCCCGGTCTGCGGGTGTACGCCAAGGCCACCGCGCTCCCCAAGGTGCTCGGCGGCATGGGCATCGCGATCATCTCGACGTCTCAGGGTCTGTTGACCGACCGTCAGGCGCACGAAAAGTCCGTGGGCGGCGAAGTCCTCGCCTACGTCTGGTGACCCGGCGAGAGACAAGGAGATTCACGACATGTCACGCATTGGCAAGCTCCCCATCGCCGTGCCGGCCGGCGTCGAGGTGACCCTCGACGGTCAGAGCGTCGAGGTCAAGGGGCCCAAGGGCACCCTGTCCCACGAGGTCGCCGCGCCCATCACGGTCAGCAGGAACGACGAGGGCCAGATCGTGGTCGCTCGTCCGGACGACGAACGCGTCAGCAAGTCGCTGCACGGCCTCACCCGCACGCTCGTGGCCAACATGGTGACCGGTGTCACCGACGGCTACGAGAAGAAGCTCGAGATCGTCGGCGTCGGTTACCGCGTCATCTCGAAGGGCCCCAAGCAGCTGGAGTTCAACCTGGGCTTCTCGCATCCGGTCGTCGTCGACGCACCCGAAGGCATCACCTTCGCCGTCGAGACGAACACCCGGTTCAGCGTCCAGGGCATTTCGAAGCAGCAGGTGGGCGAAGTCGCCGCGAACATCCGCAAGATCCGCAAGCCGGAGCCCTACAAGGGCAAGGGCGTGCGGTACGCGGGCGAGCAGGTGCGCCGCAAGGTTGGAAAGGCTGGTAAGTGAGCATGGCTATTTCACTGGGAATGCGCAAGGGTCTTGCTCCGAAGACGGCGTCGCGTGTGCGCCGGCAGGTCCGCGGCCGCAAGAGGATCTTCGGTTCGAGCGAGCGTCCCCGCATGGTGGTCACCCGCTCCGCCCGCCACATCGGCGTCCAGGTGATCGACGACACCCTCGGTCGCACCCTGGCCTCCGCGTCCACGATGGAGGCGGGCCTGCGGTCGGCCTCCGGGGACAAGTCGGCCAAGGCCGCCGAGGTGGGCAAGCTGATCGCCGAGCGCGCCAAGGCGGCCGGCGTCGACAAGGTGGTCTTCGACCGCGCCGGCAACCTGTACCACGGACGCATCGCCGCGCTGGCTGACGCCGCGCGCGAGGCCGGCCTGGGTCTGTAACGACACGACGAAAGGTATTTGACGATGAGTGGAACTCAGCGCCGCGGTGGCGGTGCGGGAGGCGAGCGTCGTGGCCGTGAGGATCGTCGTGGCCCGTCGCAGCAGCAGGAGCGGGAGAAGAGCCAGTACCTCGAGCGGGTAGTGGCGATCAACCGCGTGGCCAAGGTCGTTCAGGGTGGACGCCGGTTCAGCTTCACGGCGCTGGTCGTCGTGGGCGACGGTGAGGGCACCGTGGGCATCGGGTACGGCAAGGCCAAGGAGGTGCCCGCGGCGATCGCCAAGGGCGTCGAGGAGGCCAAGAAGCACTTCTTCAAGGTGCCGATGATCCAGCGGACGATCCCGCACCCGGTTCAGGGTGAGCGGGCCGCCGGCGTCGTCATGCTGCGTCCGGCCTCGCCGGGTACCGGTGTGATCGCGGGCGGATCGGCGCGGGCGGTGCTCGAGTGCGCCGGCGTGCACGACGTGCTCGCCAAGTCGCTCGGCTCCGCCAACGCGATCAACGTGGTGCACGCCACGGTCGCGGCGCTCCAGCAGCTCGAGGAGCCCGAGCAGGTCGCCCGGCGCCGGGGCAAGGCCGTCCAGGACGTCGCCCCCGCCGCGCTGCTCAACGCGCGCAAGGAGGAGGTGGCGCACTGATGTCGCGTCTCAAGGTGACCCAGACCAAGTCCGGTATCGGTGGCAAGCAGAACCACCGGGAGACCCTGCGCACGCTCGGTCTCAAGCGCATCGGCGATGTGGTCGTCAAGGAGGACCGCCCGGAGATCCGGGGCATGGTCCGCGCCGTGGCGCACCTCGTGGCCGTGGAAGAGGTGGAGTGACATGGCGTTGAAGATTCATCACCTGCGTCCGGCCCCCGGCGCTCACACCGAGAAGACCCGCAAGGGCCGCGGTGAGGGTTCGAAGGGTAAGTCGGCCGGTCGTGGCACCAAGGGCACGGGCGCTCGGCGCAACGTTCCCGAGGGCTTCGAGGGCGGCCAGATGCCGCTGCACATGCGGCTGCCCAAGCTGCGCGGCTTCCGGAACCCGTTCAAGGTCGAGTTCCAGGTCGTCAACGTCGGTCGGCTCGGCGAGCTGTTCCCGGAGGGTGGGGACGTCGCCGTCAGCGACCTCGTGGACGCCGGTGCCGTGCGCTCCGGGCACCCGGTGAAGGTGCTCGGCACGGGGGAGATCTCCGTGGCTGTCAACCTCACCGCGGACGCCGTCTCCGCGTCGGCCCAGGCCAAGATCGAGGCCGCCGGCGGCTCGGTGAGCGTGGCCGAGGCCTGATCGGTCAGCGGGCACCAACCCGCACCATCTCGCGAGTGGGCCGTCCCTCAGGGGCGGCCCACTCGTCATGTCCGCGTCCGGTGCCGGTGCCCCCGGGGGACGCGCCTGTTCCGCGGCGTCCTCTGCGACATTGACCCCGCCTGCCACGTCATGGCCTCCGGAGGCGGGGGCGTGGCACGGGGTGCACGTTTCGGGGCGGCTGCTGGTGCACCGGCCGGCTGGAGTGCCCGCTCCCGCAGCCGCCGACCGAGCCGTCGCATGCCGGCCAGGAACGGGCCAGGAACTGAACAGGCCCGGTGCCCCGTCCTGACGCCCGCGAGGAGCGCCGGGGGAGGCCCGGGCCTGTGAGTGCGACCGGTCGCCGTCAGCTCACGAGGTCGCCGATGATGGCGTCGCGGAGCTCCCGGCGCTTGCGCTGCTCCTCGGGGTCGGGCACCGGCACGGCGGCCAGCAGGCGGCGGGTGTAGTCGTCCTGCGGGTTGGTGACGATGTCGGCGGTGTCGCCGACCTCCACCAGCCGGCCGTGGCTCATCACGGCGATCCGCTTGCTGAGCATCTCGACGACGGCGAGGTCGTGACTGATGAACAGGCAGGCGAACCCGTACTCCTGCTGGAGGTCCTGGAAGAGCTTGAGCACCCGTGCCTGGACGGACACGTCGAGGGCGGAGGTGGGCTCGTCGGCGATGAGCAGCTTCGGCTGCAGGGCGAGCGCACGCGCCACGCCGATCCGCTGCCGCTGGCCGCCGGAGAGCTCGTGCGGGTAGCGGTTGCGCATCGCCCGGGGGAGCTGGACGCTGTCGAGCAGCGCCTCCACCCGCCGCGACAGCTCCGCGCCCTTGAGCCCGTGGTGCAGGTACAGCGGCTCGCCGATCGACTCGCCCACGGGGAGGCGGGGGTTGAGCGAGGAGCCGGGGTCCTGGAAGACGATGCCGACGTCCTTGCGGAACGGCAGCAGGTCCTTGTTCTTGAGCCCGGTGATGTTGCGGCCGGCCACCGTGATCCGGCCCTCGGCGACGGGC
>JAJYQH010000043.1 GCA_021794705.1 Actinomycetes bacterium
ACCTCGGCGTGTGCGACGGGGGAGTGGTGTGGCTTCGGCGCCACGAGCCCCACGGCGTCCTCGGTGCGTGGCGCTCCGGGGCCGAGGGCGACGAGCCCGGCTCCCAGATCGAGCGCTTCGGCTTCGACCACCGAAAGGTCGAGGTGATCGTGCCGCGGGCGGACGGGTTCGCCGTGAGCGGCGACGGCAAGCACCTCATTGTCCGGGTCAAGGACGACCTTCTGGTCGTGCCCTCCGATCACAGCGTCGAGGACGACGATCCGGCGCGGGTCACGGTCGACCTCAGCCGACTGCGCCGCCAGGTCGGCCCGCGTGACGAGTTCCGACAGATGTTCGACGAGAACGCGCGGCTGATGCGCGACCACTACTGGCGCGCGGACATGGACGGCAACGACTGGCACGCGATCACCGAGCGCTACCGGCCGCTCGTCGAAGGGCTGCGCACCCACGACGACCTCGTCGACCTGCTGTGGGAGGTGGTCGCGGAGCTCAACACCTCGCACTCCTACGTCGTCCCGCCTACCGAGGGGATCGACGCGTCCGAGCGGGTGGGCCTGCTCGGCGCCGACCTCGAGCCGGTCGAGGAGGGCGCGCGGATCGTGCGCATCCTGCCCGGCGAGTCGAGTGATCCCGCCGCGCGGTCACCCCTCCGCGCGGCGGGGGTGGCGGCGAGGGTGGGAGACGTGATCGTCGCCGTGAACGGCGAATCTGTCGCGGACGCCGCCCACATCGGCGAGCTGCTCCAGGGCACCGCCGGTCGCATCGTCGAGCTCACCCTCGTGCGTGACGGAGTCACCCGCCGGGTGGCGGTCGTTCCGCTGGCCGAGGAGGAGACGATCCGGTACCACGACTGGGTGGCCCGCAACGCCGACTACGTGCGCCGGCAGAGCGGCGGCCGCGTCGGGTACGTCCACGTGCCCGACATGATGGGCCTGGGCTGGGCGCAGCTGCGCCGGATGCTCGACGCCGCCAGCCGCTGCGAGGGCGTGGTCGCCGACATGCGCTACAACCGGGGTGGGCACACGTCGCAGCTGGTCATCGAGCTGCTCAGTCGCCGGGTCATCGGCTGGGACCTCGCCCGTCACTACGAGTCGGCCTTCACCTATCCCTACCAGGCGATGCGCGGCCCGGTCGTGTTCGTCGCCAACCGCTACTCCGGGTCCGACGGGGACATCGTCAACGCCGTCGCCCAGGCGGCCGGGCTCGGGCCCGTGGTCGGCGAGCGCACCTGGGGCGGCGTCATTGGCATCGACGGCCGCTTCGAGCTGCTCGACGGCACCGAGGTCACCCAACCGCGGTATGCCAACTGGCTGCGGGGCTACGGGTACGGGCTGGAGAACCACGGCGTCGACCCCGACATCGAGGTGGTGCCCGACCCGGACGAGTGGCGCCGGATGCTCTCGGGGCCCGAGAGCGACGTGCAGCTCGACCGTGCCATTTCAGAAGTGTTGGCCCGGTTGGAGGAGCATCCCGCCGAGACGCCGCCCGAGCTGCCGGCGCCGCGCGTCCACGGCTGAGCCGTGCCTCCTGAAGCGGGCGCGCCGGTCGTCTGCGTCGGCCTGGCCACGCTCGACGTCGTCCAGCGGTTTCCCGGGCCACTCGTGCGCGGAGTGAAGGCGGTGTCGGACGGTGTGGAGCTCGCCGCGGGTGGCCCTGCGGCCAACGCCGCCGTCACCTGTGCCGCCCTCGGCGTCCCCGCCACCCTGGTGACCGCCATCGGCGGGGGACCGGCGGCCGACGTGGTGCGCGCCGACCTCGAGCGTCACGGCGTCCGCGTCGTCGACTGTGCCGGCGAGGGGTTTGAGGTGCCGGTGGCGAGCGTGCTGGTGGAGCGCGACGGCACCCGCACCGTCGTCTCCCCGGGAGCCCGGTCCAGCGCGGCACGGCCGAGCCCGGAGGCGCTCGCCGCACTCGGTGCCGCGCGCATCGTGCTGCTCGACGGCCACCATCCGCGGCTCGCCGTGCACGCGCTCGGTGGCCCGGCGCGGGTGGTGCTGGACGCCGGCAGCCCCAAGCCCCACGTCGAGGAGTGGCTGTCGAGCATCGACGTGCTGGCGGCATCGGCCGACTACGCCGCCGGGCTCGGGCTCACCGCCGAGGAGGTGGTGGCGCGCGGGCTGGCCGCCGGCTGCGCGGGAGTCGTCGTCACCCAGGGTCCCGACGAGGTGCTCTGGGCCGACGGGGGACGCCGCGGGCGCCGGCGTCCGCCGACGGTGGACGCGGTGGACACCAACGGAGCGGGCGACGCCTTCCACGGAGCCCTGGTGGCGGAGTTGGCGCGCGGCGAGCACCTCGAGTCTGCGGTCGGCCGGGCCGTCGAGGTCGCCTCACGACGCGTGACGTCGGCGGGCGCGCGGGGCTGGCTGAGAGGGTTGCGCTGACTGGGGGCCGGGAACTTCTTCGTTCTCTTACCGGGCGGTCAGTGCGGCGTATCATGCTGCGGTGACCCCACCCATCGCACCCGACCGCGCCCGCATCGTCCGGGCTCGTACGGCCGATCTCCTGGTCTTCGGCGTCAACGGCTTCGGCCTCGCGTCCTGGCTCTCGCGCGTTCCCGACATCAAGCAGGCGCTCTCGCTCACCCCGGGACAGTTGGGCCTCGTGCTGCTGTCGGTGTCCGTCGGGTCGCTGCTCGGACTGCCGGTTGCCGGCCGGGTGGCACACCGCTTCGGCGCCGCCAACGCGGTGCGCATCGGCGCGCTCATCGCCATGCCGGGCCTCATCCTCGCCGCCATCGCGGTGCGCCTCGACATCTCGCCCTGGCTGCTCGTTCCCGGTCTGTTCCTCGCCGGCCTCGGCAACGGGGTGTGGGACGTCGCGCAGAACCTCGAGGGCACGGTCATCGAGCAGGCGCTCGGGCGCGCGATCATGCCGTGGTTCCACGCCGCGTTCAGCGGGGGGACGGTGCTCGCCGCCCTCATCGGGGCCCTCCTGGTGCGCTTGCACGTGGCCGTCTGGCTGCACCTCGGCGTCGTCGCGCTGCTCGCCCTGGCGGTCGTGTGGTGGGGGGCCGCGCAGTTCCTCCAGGCCTTCCAGGAGCCGGAGGGGGACGAGGCCGCGGCCGCTCGGCCCGCGGTCCGGTCTCCCTGGCTGGAGCCGCGCACGCTGCTCATCGGGGTCATGGTGCTCGCCGCCGCCTTCACCGAAGGCACCGCGAACGACTGGATGGCCGTCGCCTTCGTCGACGGTCACGGACTCAGCAAGTCGATGGGCGTGGTGGCGCTGGCGGTGTTCCTCAGCTTCATGACGGCCGGCCGGATCCTCGGCACCGGGCTGCTCAACCGCTACGGCCGGGTGCCCGTGCTGCGGATCCTGTTCGGCTCCGCGCTCGTCGGCTGCGTCCTCGTGGTGTTCGGCTCACCGGTGCTGGCGTTCGTCGGGGCGGCCATCTGGGGGCTGGGGGCCAGCCTCGGATTCCCGGTCGGCATGTCAGCCGCGTCGGACGACCCGGCCCGCGCCCACGCCCGGCTGAGCGTGGTCGCGACCATCGGCTACACCGCCTTCCTCGGCGGCCCCCCGCTGCTCGGCTTCCTCGGCGACCATGTCGGCGTCCTGCGGGCGCTGCTGGTGGTCGGCGTGGTGTCGCTGCTCGCGCTGCTTGTGATCCCGGCCGCCCGGCCGCTTCCCGCCGAGCCGCGTCCGTCGTCGGAGCCGGTGTCGGTGGACTGACGCCGTCCGCCCCGGCGGTCAGGCCGCCGGGGGTGCCAACTCGACGGCGACGTCGAGCGGGAGCGGAGCCTCGATCCACTCGACCTCACCGATGATGCGGCCGACGGCCCGCAGGTCGGACTCGATGTCGCGCAGCCGGTCGAGCACGTCACCCTGCCCGCGGATCTCGGTGCGCAGCACCTCCGTCTTCATCGACACCTTGGCCGTCGACTTGGCGCCGCGCAGGGCCACCAGCACCGAAGCCAGGTCGTCGATCAACTCGGCGGTACCGGTCGTGCCGATCTCGCTCTCGACGGGCCAGGACGCCGTGTGCACCGAGCCCTGCTGCCACCAGCTCCACACCTCTTCGGTGACGAACGGCAGGAAGGGGGCGAACAGGCGGAGCAGCACCGACAGGGCCGTCCGGAGGGCGACGACGGCGGACGCCGACTCCTCGGCGCCCTGAGCGCCGTACGCGCGCTCCTTGACGGTCTCGAGGTAGTCGTCGCAGAAGCCCCAGAAGAACGACTCCGACACCTCGAGCGCGGTGGTGTACTCGAACCGCTCGAACGCCTCGGTCGCCTGGTAGACGACGCCCTTGAGGGTCTCGAGCATCGCCCGGTCGAGCGGGTTGGTGACCGCCGACTGGCCCGCGTCGGACGCCGGCATGCCCAGCACGAACTTGCTCGCGTTGAGCAGCTTCATCGCGAGGCGGCGTCCGACCTTCATCTGGGTCTCGTCGAAGGGGGAGTCCATGCCGGGCCGCGCCATCGCCGCCCGCCAGCGGACGGCGTCCGCGCCGTAGCGCTCGAGGATGTCGCTGGGCACGACGACGTTGCCCTTGGACTTGCTCATCTTCTTGCGGTCGGGGTCGACGACGAACCCGGAGATCGTGGCCCGCTTCCACGGAACCGTGCCGAACTCGAAGTGCGAGCGGACCACCCGGCTGAACAGCCAGGTGCGGATGATGTCGTGCGCCTGGGGGGCGAGGTCCATGGGGAAGGTGAGGCGGAACAGGTCGTCGTCGCGCTGCCAGCCCGACACGATCTCGGGGGTCAGCGAACTGGTCGCCCAGGTGTCCATGATGTCGGGGTCTCCGGTGAAGCCACCGGGCACGCCGCGCTGCGACTCGTCGAAGCCCTCGGGAGTCTCGGAGCTCGGGTCGACCGGCAGCCTGTCGGTGGAGGCCATGATCGGGTTCGAGTAGTCCGGTTCGCCGTCGGCGTCCAGCCGGTACCAGACGGGGAACGGGACGCCGAAGAACCGCTGGCGCGAGATGAGCCAGTCGCCGTTGAGACCCGACACCCAGTTGTCGTAGCGGTGCCGCATGTGCTCGGGCACCCACTGCAACTCGTCGCCGCGGGCGCGCAGTGCCGCCTTGAGGTCGTCGTCGCGGCCGCCGTTGGTGATGTACCACTGCCGGGTCGAGACGATCTCGAGCGGCTTGTCGCCCTTCTCGTAGAAGTTGGCCATCCGCTGGGTCGGACGCGGCTCGCCGTCCATCTCGCCGGTCTGCTGCAGCCGCTCGACGATCGCCGCCCGGGCGGAGAAGGTCGTCTTGCCCGCCATCTCGGCGTAGAAGTCGGGGCGGGTGAGCCACTCGGGTGTCTCGGCCTGGAGCCGTCCGTCGCGGTTGATGATCGTGCGCATCGGCAGGTTGAGCTCGCGCCACCACTGCACGTCGGTGAGGTCGCCGAAGGTGCAGCACATGGCGATGCCGGCGCCCTTGTCCATCTCGGCGGCGCGGTGCGCGAGCACCGGGATCTCGACGTCGAACAGCGGCGAGGTGACGGTGCTGCCGAACAGGGACTGGTAGCGCTCGTCGTCCGGGTGCGCGATGAGCGCGCACACGCTGGGGATGAGCTCGGGGCGGGTGGTCTCGATGTGGACGTCGCCGCTGCCGTCGCTCTTGTGGAACGCGATCCGGTGGTAGGCGCCGGGGTAGTCGCGGGCCTCCAGCTCGGCCTGCGCCACGGCAGTCTGGAAGGTCACGTCCCACATCGTCGGGGCCTCGGACAAGTAGGCCTCACCCCGTTCGAGGTTGTGCAGGAAGGCGAGCTGCGCGATCCGCTGCGACTCGAGCGAGACGGTCGAGTACAGCGTGTTGTCCCAGTCGACCGACAGGCCGACGTGACGCCACAGCTGCTCGAAGACCTGCTCGTCGATGGCGGTGAGCCGCTCGCACAGCTCGACGAAGTTACGGCGGCTGATCGACACCTGCCGCTTCGGGTCGGGCTTGGCCGGCGGCTCGAAGTCGGGGTCGTAGGGGAGCGACGGCTCGCAGCGGACGCCGTAGTAGTTCTGCACCCGGCGCTCGGTGGGCAGGCCGTTGTCGTCCCAGCCCATCGGGTAGAAGACGTGCTTCCCCTGCATCCGCTGGTAGCGGGCGATGATGTCGGTGTGGGTGTAGCTGAACACGTGGCCGACGTGCAGTGAGCCCGAGACCGTCGGCGGCGGTGTGTCGATCGAGAACACCTGCTCGCGCCGCTCTGGACGGGTGAAGGCGTAGACCTGCGATTCCTGCCACCGGGCGGCCCACTTGTCCTCGAGCCCCTCGAGCGCGGGCTTGTCGGGGACGGTCTGGGCGGTCATCTCTGCTGAGCTCACCCGGCGATTCTACGGAATCGCGGGACGCCGCTCGCACGGCCGACGGCCCCCGGCTACGCGGCGGAGGCGTCCCCGTCCGCCGGTCTCCGACCTACCCCGGGTCCTCCGAGCGGCGGGTCCTGCGAAATTGGCCCCACCTGCCGTACCCCGCGCTCCACAGCGGGTGGGTGGCAGGGGACGCACGGTTCGCAGAATCTCCGATGGGGAGAGGGTGCGACCGGCGTCCGGGCTCAGCCGGCCGCCTTGGTGATGGCGGCGAGCACCGACTCGGGGGTGCGCTTGGCCTGAGAGAGGTCGAACTCCTTGCCGTTGGCGAGGAACGTCGGAGTGCCGGCGATGTTGGCCCGCAGGCCCCCGTTGTCGACCTGGGCGACGAACCCGCTCATGGCCCGGGAGTCGTAGCAGTTCTGAAAGGTGGTGAGCTGCTGACCGGTGATGCCCGCCTTCGCCGCCCACTCGACCCGCAGCTGGTTCTCCGTGAAGTTCGTGCCCTCGGCCGGCGAGTTGTCGTAGATGGCGTCGTAGTACTGCTGGTAGTGGCCGACCAGGTCGGCGCAGGCCGCCGCGTTGGCGGCCCGCTTCGACGAGTCGTTCTTGAGGCCGGTGTCGAGGAAGGTGAGGGTGCGCACCTCGAAGACGATCTTCCCCTCCTGGGCGAGCTGGCGGATCGCCGGACCGTAGAACTCGTGGTAGATCTTGCAGGCGCTGCACTGGTAGTCCTGGTACTCCACCAGGGTGGGCGCTTTCGCCGCCGCCTTGCCGGCGTCGGCGACGATTCCCAGGCCGTCCTTCGAGGCGTCCGGTGGCACCGCCGCCGACATCGCGGACGCCGGCGCCGAAGCCGCGGTGGTGGCTTGGGCCTGGTTGCGACGCTGGAGACTCCACGCGACGAGGGCGACGATGAGAGCGACCGCGACGACCGCGGCGCCCGTGACGATGAGCCGCCGGCGGCGTCCGTCGGGCCGCGGGGCGGGACGTCCGCCCGTGGGCCTGGGTGACGACGACGCGGCCGCCGGGCGGCGGCTGGT
>JAJYQH010000124.1 GCA_021794705.1 Actinomycetes bacterium
CGCCGGCCTGGGGATGCCCGACCAGGCGATCCTCTGGAAGGTCGTCTTCCCCCCGGCCCTGCCGGGCATCATGAGCGGCGTCATCGTGGCCCTGGCCATCTCCACCGGCGAACTGGCGCCCCTGCTGTTCACCGTCGGGTTCACCGACAGCGACCCCAGCCTCGCCCTCACCCACCAGCAGGTGCCGTACCTCACCTCGGTGATCTTCACGAACCTGCAGCTTCCCGACCCGCAGGCCCAGTACCTCTCGGCCGCCGCCGGCGCCGTGTCGCTGGTCCTGCTGGTGATCCTCATCCTCATCGGCCGCCTCATCACGGCACGCTCGGTGAGGGCCACCCGAAGGATGGCACTATGACAGCTCAGGCCGACGCGACCGGAATGTGGCGGTCGGAGCGCCCGCTCGCTCCGCTCGCCCCCCGCCGACTCACCGCACCAGTTCCCACCCCCTCTCATCAGGAGTCGTCGATGAGCCCCACCGTCAAGGTCAGCACCGGCGAGCGCCGGTCCCAGGCCCAGCCCGTCACTGGGGAGCCGGCGCCCGGGGCCGACGACATCGTGCTGAGCGCCCAGCACGTCTCGTTCTTCTACGGCGACGTCCAGGCCCTCTCGGACATCACCCTGGACGTGCACCGCAACGAGATCACGGCGCTCATCGGCCCGTCCGGGTGCGGCAAGACGACGTTCCTGCGCTGCCTCAACCGGCTCAACGACATGGTGCCGCGCACCCGTCTCGAGGGCAGGGTGCTGTTCGACGGCGAGGACCTCTACGACAGCTCGGTGCGGCCGATCGACATCCGCCGCCGGGTCGGCATGGTGTTCCAGCGGGCCAACCCGTTCCCGAAGTCGATCTACGAGAACGTGGCCATCGCCCCCCGGGCCAACGGGCTGAAGGGCAACCTCGACGACCTCGTCGAGGAGTCGCTGCGCCGGGCTGCGCTGTGGGACGAGGTGAAGGGCAAGCTGAAGTCGAGCGCGTTCGACCTGTCCGGCGGCCAGCAGCAGCGCCTGTGCATCGCCCGGGCGATCGCGGTGAAGCCCGAGGTGCTGCTCATGGACGAGCCGGCGTCCGCGCTCGACCCGGTGGCCACCCAGGCGATCGAGGACCTCATGGAGGACCTCAAGCGCGACTACACGATCGTCATCGTCACCCACAACATGCAGCAGGCCGCCCGCACCTCGGACCGCACCGCGTTCTTCACCGTCGACCAGCGCCGGGAGGGGCGGGTCGGCGTCCTCGTCGAGTACGACGACACGAACACGATCTTCACCAACCCGAAGGACTCGCGCACCGAGGACTACGTCACCGGCCGCTTCGGCTGACCGGCGTCCCCCGACGACATCTGCCGGAACGCGAGCGGGTCGACGTCCGGACGCGATGGAATGAGGCCATGCCGCACTCGCTCACCAACCTCAACCTCCGGGAGTACATCGATCGGCTGCAGGCCGAGGGGTACGTCGTCCAGGGCAGCAGTGGGGAGGACCCCAAGCTCATCGCGCCCGACGGGTCGGCCGTGGAGACATGGCGCGAGGACTACCCGTACGACGAGCTGATGGACCGCGACGAGTACGAGCAGGACAAGTACCTGCTGCAGGTGGAGCTGCTGAAGTTCCAGTACTGGACGCAGGACGTCGGGGCCAAGCACGTGCTCGTGTTCGAGGGCCGCGACGCGGCGGGCAAGGGCGGGACGATCAAGCGGTTCATGGAGCATCTCAACCCGCGCGCGGCGCACACCGTGGCGCTGGCCAAGCCCACGTCCGAGGAGCGCGGGCAGTGGTACTTCCAGCGCTACATCCGGCACCTGCCCACCGCGGGGGAGATCGTGCTGTTCGACCGCAGCTGGTACAACCGGGCCGGCGTCGAGCGGGTCATGGGCTTCTGCTCGGATGAGGAGTACCAGGCGTTCATGCGGCAGGCGCCCGCCTTCGAACGGATGCTCGTCGAGTCGGGAACGACGGTCACCAAGCTGTGGTTCTCGGTGACCCAGCAGGAGCAGCGCACCCGGTTCGCGATCCGTCAGATCGACCCGGTGCGGCGGTGGAAGCTCTCGCCGATGGACCTCGAGAGCCTCGACCGGTGGGACGACTACACGGGGGCGAAGGCGGCGATGTTCGCCCACACCGACAAGAAGTACGCCCCCTGGATCTCGGTGAAGAGCAACGACAAGAAGCGCGGCCGGGTCAATGCGATGCGCGCCTTCCTCAACCAGTTCGACTACGAAGGCAAGGACACCTCGGTGGTGTACCCGCCCGACCCGCTCATCGTGGCCCGGGCCAAGTACACCGACGTCGACTGAGCGGCGTCCGGCTCAGGCGCCGAGGTCGTCGGCCAGCCGGGCGAACAGGTCGGCGACACCGGCGGGCCCGTCGACGACGACGTCGGCGAGGGCGACGAGAGCGTCCTGCTCCTGCGACCCCGAGCAGACCAGCAACCCCTCGATCCGCCCGGACGCCCGCAGCTCACGGACCACTTCGAACGCCGCGACGTCACCGAGGTCGTCACCGGCGAACACGACGACCGCGGGGTCGCACTCGGCGATGAGATCGCGGAGCGCGTCCCCCTTGTCGCGGCCGGGGGCCCGGAGTTCGACGACATTGCGCCCGGGTTCGACGCGCAGCCCGTACCGGCCGGCCAGCTCGGTCAACGGCCCGGTGAGCCGGGCCAGGGCCGCCGCCGGGTCGTCCAGCTCGCGGGTGTGGACGCCGAGCGACAGCCGCTTGTCCTCGACGCGGGCGGCGCCCAGCCCGAGCCCCTGAAGCAGCCCGGGAAGCTCCTCGCGCGCGGCCGCCACCCCCTCCGGAGGCTCGGGCTCGACGAACTCGCCGGTGGCGGCGTCCCACCGCTCGGCGCCGTACAGCCCGAGCACCGACATCGCCCCGAGGCCCTCGCGCCCCGCCAGGCCGCCGAGTTCGACCGCCTTGCGGGCCACCCGGCCGGTGATCACCGCCACCTTCCCCACCCGGGTGCCGAGGCGCTGGAGCGCGTGCACCGCCGGCTCGGAGGCGAAGGCGGTGTCAGGGTCGGGGACGATCGGTGAGAGGACGCCGTCGAAGTCGCTGCACACCAGGGCACGGTCGGGCTCCGCGAGCAGCGCCGCCCGGGCCGACAGCCCGGCGTCGCTCATCTTCGCTTGTGAACTCGCGGTTTCCGGCACGGGTGGAACTCCTCGGATCTGGGATGGCCAGGCCCGCGTGGCTAGACTCGGCCACCGGAGGTGGAGTATGACGAGCAGCACCGAGTCTAGATCGGACTCCGCAGGCGCAACACCCGCCAACCCCACTGGCCCCTCCGCGAGCTTCGTGGTGGTCGCGAACCGGCTTCCGGTCGAGCGCGTCAGTGGCGACGGCGACGACGAGTGGCGCATGTCGCCGGGCGGTCTGGTGACCGCCCTGGAGCCCGTCCTGCGGCAGAAGCACGGCGTGTGGATCGGCTGGCACGGCGTCCCCGGGGAGCACCTCGAGCCGTTCGAGGCGAGCGGCATCCCGGTCGTGCCCGTGCCGCTGTCCGGCCACGAGGTCACCGACTACTACGAGGGCATGTCGAACGCCACCCTGTGGCCGCTCTACCACGACTCCGTCGCCTTCCCCGAGTACCACCGCGAGTGGTGGGACGCCTACCGCCGGATCAACCGCCGGTTCGCCCAGCAGGCGGCCGCCGTGGCGGCCGAGGGTGCGGTGGTGTGGGTGCAGGACTACCAGCTGCAGCTCGTCCCGCGGATGCTGCGTGAGCTGCGTCCGGACCTTCGGATCGGTTTCTTCCTGCACATCCCGTTCCCGCCCGAGGAGTTGTTCCAGCAGCTGCCGTGGCGGCGCGAGATCCTCGAGGGCATCGCGGGCGCCGACCTGGTGGGCTTCCAGGTGGCCAAGGACGCCCACAACTTCGTCCGGCTGCTGCGCCAGATGCTGCGCTACCAGACGCACCGGGACCGCTTCGTCACGCCCGACCGGCGGACCGGGCGCGCGCAGGCCTACCCGATCTCCATCGACGTCAACGCCTTCGAGGAGCTGTCGAACTCGCCGGAGGTCGTGTCCCGGGCGGCGGAGATCCGCCGCGACCTCGGGGCAAAGAACATCCTGTTCGGCGTCGACCGCCTCGACTACACCAAGGGCCTGCGGCAGCGGATCCAGGCGGTGGGCGAGCTGTTCAGCGAGGGACGCCTCGACCCCGCCGAGACGGTGTTCCTCCAGCTGGCGACCCCCTCGCGGGAGCGGGTGGAGGAGTACAAGCGGCTGCGCGACGACATCGAACTGCAGATCGGGCGGATCAACGGGTCGATGGGGACGATCGCCCGCAGCCCGATCACCTACCTGCACACGAGCGTCTCCAAACAGGAGCTCACCGCGATGTACCGGGCCGCCGACGTGCTCATCGTCACGCCCCTCCGCGACGGGATGAACCTCGTCGCCAAGGAGTATCCGGCCTGCAAGACCGACGGGTCGGGGGCGCTCGTGCTCAGCGAGTTCGCGGGCGCGGCGGAGGAGCTGAGGCAGGCCTACATCGTCAACCCGTACGACATCAACGGGATGAAGGAGACGATCCTGCGGGCCGTCGGCGATCCGCCGGCCACCAAGCGCCGCCGGATGCGCGGGCTCCGCAAGCAGGTGACCAGCCACGACATCCACGCATGGGCCGATGCCTTCCTCCGCGATCTCGACGCCATCCGGCGTCCGGTCGCACCGAACCACGGGGACGAGGCCGCCGCCGGCTGATTTGCCGCGACCGGGCACGATGGGTCGGGGGTCGCCGCCCCCGCACGGTCGAGCCGAGGGGAGAACGATGTCGGGACGCAGGCGGGCGTGGGCCGCGGGGATGATGGTGGCCGCGCTGGCCCTGGTGTCGGGCTGTTCCGGGCCGGCGGCGACCAGTGCGCCGACCACGTCGGCGTCGGCCG
This sequence comes from Actinomycetes bacterium, assembly GCA_021794705.1. Classification (GTDB taxonomy): domain Bacteria; phylum Actinomycetota; class Actinomycetes; order Propionibacteriales; family Propionibacteriaceae; genus JAJYQH01. Next base: position 4,890 of record JAJYQH010000124.1, read on the forward strand.
CACCTCCCGGCAACCTGGGCACGGTCACGGACTTCGCCCTGCCCGACGCGCTGCGCAACGTCCGGCTCACCACCTCGACGGGCGCCACCACGTCGATCGCGGCCCTCAAGGGCAAGATCGTCGTGCTGTCCGACGTGATGACCCTGTGCCAGGAGACCTGCCCGATGGACACCTCGAGCCTGGTGGACGCCGCACGCGCGGCGAACGCCGCCGGTCACCAGGGCCAGGTCGTCTACCTCTCGGTCACCGTCGATCCGGGCCGCGACACCGTGCCCCAGATCGCCGCGTACCGGAAGCTGTTCCAGCCCGTGCCGGCCAACTGGGTCGTGGCCACCGGGTCGGCCAAGGACATCGCCGCGATCTGGAAGGACCTCGGCGTCTACACCGAGAAGGTGCCGGCGGCGAAGCCGGCCCCCCGCAACTGGCGCACCGGGCAGCCGCTCACCTACGACGTCCAGCACTCCGACGCGCTGTTCTTCCTCAACCCCGCGGGCCACGTCCGCTTCGTCATCCAGGGCACGCCCAAGACCGCGCCCTCGAGCGTCCCGACGACGCTGCGGAAGTTCCTGTCCGACCAGGGCCGCAAGAATCTCGCCTCGCCCGATCCCCAGGCCTGGACGCCGTCGCAGGCCGACCAGGTGATCGACTGGCTGCTCGCCGGCTGAGCCCTCGGGACGGACACCTCCCGCGGGCCGGGGTGCCGAGCCCGTGCCTACGCCGGCAGCGTATTTCGCCAGGGTCGCCCCCTGGCCAGCAGCCACTTGGGGTGGGGAGGCGACCCGAACAGCCCGTCAGCGGCCGCCCGTGCCCTAGGGTGCGGCTGTGGACAGCAGCGAATCTTCTCGGGGGAGCGAGTCCGCCCGCCTCGCCGTGGTCATCAACCCCAGCAAGTTCGACGACGTCGAGGCGGTGAAGTCCGAGATCCAGGGCTACCTGGAGGCGGGCGGCTGGTCGGCGGCGGCGTGGTATGAGACCACGGAGGAGGATCCCGGCGAGGGACAGGCGCGGCAGGCCCTCGACGAGGGCGCCACGATCGTCGCCTCCCTCGGCGGGGACGGGACGGTGCGGGCCGTGGCGTCCGTGCTCGCCGGCACCGACATCCCGCTGGCCCTGCTCCCCGGCGGCACCGGCAACCTCCTGGCCCGCAACCTCGACGTGCCCTACGACGACCTGCAGCTGGCCGTGGAGGCGATGATTTCGGGCGTCGACCGGAGGATCGACACCGGCATCGTCCGGTTCAGCAGCCACACCGGGGCGAGCACCGAGAACCGCTTCCTCGTCATGGCGGGCATGGGCATCGACGCGGACGCCATGGCGAACACGAACGAGAGCCTCAAGGCCCGCATCGGCTGGCCGGCGTACGCGATCACCGGATTGAAGGAGCTGGTCAAGGCCGGGTTCCGCGTCTGCGTCGATACGCCCCACGAGATCTCGCTCATCCAGTACGCGCGCTCGGTGCTCATCGGGAACTGCGGCACCCTCACCGGTGGCATCCGGCTGATGCCCGAGGCCTCCCTCGACGACGGCGTCCTCGACGGGCTGGTCGTCTCTCCCTACGGCCTGGTCGGGTGGACGGCCCTCGTGGGCGACTTCGTCACCCGGAGCCGCCACGGTCACCGGCTGCTCGCCCGCCGCCGGGCGAGCGAGTTCGTCGTGCGCCTCAGCGACCCGAACCTTGGGGAGATCGACGGTGATCCCGTCGGGCGGTTCGAACGGATGGAGGTGCGGTGCGACCCGCAGTCGCTCACGGTGCGGGTTCCGGCGCAGTTCGAGGAGAAGGAGACAGGGGATGAGTGACGCGAAGGACCGGCTCAGCGCCGCCGGCGACCAGGTGGTGGACGCCGCGGCGTCCGCGAGTGTCGCCGTTCAGCAGCACCCGGCCTACCGGTGGCTGGTCACCGTGGGCCTGTGGGTCTACGGGCTCGTGCACCTGCTGCTCGCCTGGCTCACCCTGCAGGTGCTGCTGGGCCACAAGGTCAGCGCGTCCAATCAGGGGTCGATCGCCGCCATCGCCAAGCTCCCGATGGGCCATGTCCTCATCGTCGCGGTCATCGTCGGGATGTTCGCGCTCACCGTGTGGATGCTCATCGAGGGTCTGTTCGGGTTCACCTGGCTGGACGGGTCGAAACTCGTCTTCCGGAAGGTGGCGTGCTTCTTCCGGGCTGCGGTCTACGCCTCGATCGGCATCGCGGGGATCACCGTGCTCACGTCGGGGCACGGCGGAAGCGGCAGTTCGGGCGCGCACAAGACGTCGGCCAGCCTCCTCGGCCTGCCGGGCGGCCGCATCTGGGTCGCGCTCATCGGGCTGGGGATCGCCATCGCCGCCGGCGACCAGATCCAGCGGGGCATCCGCAAGTCGTTCG
>JAJYQH010000240.1 GCA_021794705.1 Actinomycetes bacterium
CCGAGCACGGCAGCGGCGAGCGCGGCGACCTGCCGCAGCCGCCATCGGGGTCGCCGACCGGGAGTGGAATGGGAATGGATCATGCTCGCCTCTTCTCGCCTCATTGCTGGGAACTGCGCGACACGTCCCCGGCAACTTAAGCGCTTCAGTAGGCGGTGTCAAGGGGTGGAGGGGTGCATGGTGACGAGCGACGGCGTCCCGGGTCTCGGACGCGGAGGCGCTCGGCACCACCCGGCTCGGGGGAGATCTGAGCGGGCCGCTCTCAGCGAACGTCGCTCGGGGACGCCGTCGAGTCGCGCACCAGCAGGGCGGGCGTCGAGTCGAGGAACGCGCCGGGGGGCGCCCCCGCGATGACGTCGAACAGCCGCCGCGCGGCGTGCGAGCCGAACCCGACCACGTCGTGGCTCAGTGCGGTGAGGCGGGGGAAGACGTGCTGGCACAGCACCGAGTCGTCCCAGGCGATGATGGAAACGTCGCCGGGGACGTCGACACCGTGCCGGTGGAGCGTTCCGAGCCCTGCCACCGCCATGACGTCGTTGTCGTAGATGAACGCCGTCGGGTGGGACGGAAGCCGCATGGCCTCGAGGGTGACCTGGGAGCCGGACGCCGGCGTGTAGTCGGTCGGCAGGATGAGCGGTTCGAGCCCCGCCAGGCGCATCTCCTCATTGAAGGCCCGGTCGCGGATGCGGGTGTGCGCGAGCGAACCGATCCCCGACACTCGGGCGATCCGGCGGTGCCCGAGGTCGACGAGGTGTCGCACCGACGTGCGCATCGACTCCGCGTCGTCGGTCCAGACGCTGCTGAGCCCGTCGGCGACGCTGGGGTCGCCGACGACCAGGGTGGGAAGTGCGTGCGGCTCGCGCGCCAGGGCGACCCTCGGGTCGTCGGTGGTCAGGTCGACGAGCAGGACGCCGTCAACCTTCCGCGCGTTCCTCCATCCGACGAGGGTGGCCAACTCGTGCTCGATGCTGGGGGCGACCTGCAGCAGGAGGCTGTAGGAACGGGTGGCGAGCTCGCGCTCGATGCCCGCGAGGAACTGCATGTAGAACGACTCGACGCCGAGGTTCATCGGGTCGCGCGCCAGGACGAGCCCGACCGTCTGGGTGCGCGCCCCCGCGAGCGACCGGGCGGCGCTGGTCGGTGCCCAGCCGAGATCCTCGGCGACCCGGAGCACCCGCTCGCGGGTGTCGTCGGAGACGCCCTTGCGACCGCTCAGCGCGAACGACACCGCCCCGATCGACACCCCGCTCCGCTCGGCGACCTCGCGGATGGTCACCCGGCGGCGTCGGGGCGGGCTGGAGGACGTCACGCCGACAGGCTACGCGGCGGCGCGGTGTCGCGGAGTCAATCGTCGACGCCGCGGGCGACCAGAGCCTCGCCGAGGGCGTCCGCCTCCCGCAGCGAGCGCACGACCAGCGGCACGACGAACGCGCGGGTGCTGGTCGTCGCCCGACGGGCGATCTGGGCCTCGCGCACCTGCCGGGCGAGGTCGGCGACGAGCGGAACGCAGCGGACGCCGACCATGAGGAACAGGCCGAGCCGTTCCGGGTCGACATGGAGGGGAGCGAGGGGACGGGCGAGGCGCACCACCGTATCGACCAGCGCGGACGTCGGCGTCGTGAGGGTGACGAGGGCGGCGACGGCGACGAGGACGACGATCGATCCGGACACGCCCACGGCGCGCTGCCAGCCGACGGTGATCACCTGGACAACCGCGGTGAAGCCGAGGAGGAACCAGAGCGGGCGCACCTGCGCCCACAAGACACCGACGCCGAAGCCCGCGGCCCGGTAGCTACCGATCGTCGCGACCAGGAGTGCCGCGCTCACCCCCCACCAGTGCTGGGTGAGCACGGATGCCACGCCGAGGACGAGCAGGATGAGCAGCTTCCACCCGGCCGGCATCCGGTGCACCGGCGAGTCACCAGGCCGGAACAGGCCGAGGGAGCTGGTGCGCATCACGGCTCCCGGCCCATGAGGTCGCGGTAGGCGGCGATCGCCACCTCCGGGGCGGCGTCCGCGACGACCCGCCCCTCGTGGAACACGAGCACCCGCTCGAACCCCTCGAGGAGCTCGAGGTGGTGGGTCGCGAGCAGGACGGTCTCGTCGAGGTTCGCCACCACCCGGCCGATCATCGCGGCGTTGCGCAGATCGAGCAGGGTCGTGGGCTCGTCCATGACGAGGGCGAGCGGCTCGGTGATGAGCACCGACGCGAGCGCCAGCAGCTGCTTCTGACCACCCGAGAGCAGGTGCGCGGGGTGGTCGGCGTGCCCGTCGAGACGGAACCGCACGAGCAGGTCGCGGACCCGCCGGTCGACCTCCGAGCGGGACAGGCCCGAGCGGCGCAGCCCGAACGCGACGTCCTCGGCGACCGTCGGCATGATGATCTGGGCGTCCGGGTCGGTGAAGAGGAAGCCGATGCGCCGGCGCAGCTCCTTCGCGTCCCGTGCGGTGTCCAACCCGTCGACACGAACCCGGCCGGACGTGGGCAGCACCAGCGCGTTGAGCAGCCGCAGGAACGTCGACTTGCCCGAGCCGTTGTGGCCGATGACGCCGATCCGTCGCTCGGTGAGGGTGAGGGTGAGGTCGCGGAGCACGGTGCGGGCCGTGGATCCCTCACCAAAGGTGTGGGTCACCCGCTCCAGTTCGATCCTCACGTCACCATCCTGACGCACAGCCGCCGGACGCCGTCATGCGGGATGAGGGCCCGCCCCGTGCGGCCGCCGGCGGGAGAGCAGGCCGGGATAGCTGGCGTGCACCCCCTTGGCGGTCGCGGTCGCGAGCACGACCTTGACCGCGTCCCCGATGAGGAACGGGGCGAGGGCGACGAAGGCCGCGCGGGGGCCGAGGTGGGTGGTCGCCAGCATGCCGGTCCAGCCGAACAGGTAGGTGAGGCCGATACCGAAGGCGGTGTTGATGACCAGCCCCGGCACGATGCGGTAGGGCGCTCCGACCGCCCGGGTCGCCCAGCCGATGAGGCCGGCGACGATCGGGAAGGCGATGAGGAAGCCGACGGTGGGGCTGGCGAAGACGCCGATGCCCCCGCGGCCACCGGCCAGGATCGGCAGCCCGATGGCGACGAGGGCGAGGAACAGCAGCTGGCTGGCGAACGCGCGGCGTCCGCCGATCACGGCGCCGGCGAGGATCACGCCGAAGGTCTGGGCGGTGATCGGGACCGGGGAGATCGGCAGGTAGATGGCCGGCAGCAGGCCGAGCGCGGCGGTGATCGCGGCGAACACGGCGATCACGGCGATGTCGCGTGCCTCGAAGCGACGGGCGCCGGGTGCGGTCATGGCGGCTCCGGTGGCGGGCGCCCTGTTCGGGGAGCCCTCGGTCACAGTGTTGTCGCTGACGGTGTTGTCGGTCACGGGGAGGAGCATATTGAACATCGTTCAACGGCGCCATCGCGGGGTCGGACGCCGGACGGCCGCGTGAGATAGTTCCCCCATGGCCCCCGAACCGCGTCCCCTGCCGGTGTCCGTGCGCGGGGCCGTCCCGCCGTTCTATGTCATGGAGCTCGTCAAGGCGGCGGCGCAGCGGGCGGCGTCCCACGGCGACGTCGTCGCCCTCAACGTCGGCCAGCCCGCCACCCCCGCCCCCCGCGCCGTGCTGGACGCCGCCCATGTCGCCCTCGAGTCGGGTGCGCTGGGCTACACCGAGGCCCTGGGCCTGAGCAGCCTGCGCGAAGCGATCGCCCGGCACTACGCCGATTGGTACGGCGTGGCCGTCGACGCGGGCGCCATCGCGGTGACCACCGGATCCTCGGCCGCGTTCACCGCCATCTTCCTCGCGGCCTTCGATCCCGGCGACGTCGTCGTCGTTACCCGGCCCGGCTACCCGGCCTACCGCAACACGCTCGCCGCCCTGGGATGCGACGTCGTCGAGCTCGACTGCGGCCCGGAGGTGCGCTACCAGCCGACGGTCGAGCAACTCGACGCGCTCGCCGGCCGGCTGGGCCGGGCGCCGCGCGGGCTGGTGCTTGCGAGCCCGGCCAATCCCACCGGCACGGTGATCGACCCCGCGGAGCTCGCCCGCATCTCCTCGTGGTGCGCGGACGCCGGCTGCCTGCTGATCAGCGACGAGATCTACCACGGCATCACCTTCGGGGACGCCCGGGCCGTCAGCGCCCTGGAGTTCGGCCGGGGCGCCGCGGTCATCGGGTCCTTCAGCAAGTTCTTCTCGATGACCGGGTGGCGGCTGGGCTGGGCGGTGCTGCCCGAGCGTCTGGTGCGGCCCGTGGAGCTGCTGCTCGGCAACCTCAACCTCTGCCCGCCGGCGATCTCGCAGGCGGCGGCGTCCGGGGCGTTCAGCGCCGAGGCACTGGGCGAGCTCCGCGGGCACGTCCGGCGCTACGCGCTCAATCGGGACCTGCTGCTGCGGCGGCTGCCCGACCTCGGCGTCACCGAGTTCGCGCCCCCCGACGGGGCCTTCTATGGCTGGCTCGACGTGTCGCACCTCACCCGCAACAGCTACGCGTGGAGCCTGCGGCTGCTCGAGGCCACCGGCGTCGCCGTCGCCCCCGGCATCGACTTCGCCACGACCGGCGCCGGGGGCGATCCGCGGCTGGACGGCGACCGCTTCATCCGGATCAGCCTCTGCGGCGACACGGAAGCGCTGGGCGAGGGGATCGACCGGATCGTCGGCTTCGCCGGTCGCTGACCCGGGCGCGCGGGCCGGCCAGAATGGAATAACTATTCACAACATGACATAGTTATGCCATGACGTGGTCAGTTGCGGTCGCGGGGTGTACGGGGTACGCGGGTGGAGAAGTGCTCCGCCTCCTGCTCGGCCATCCGGACATCGAGATCGGCGCCCTCACGGCGAACGCCAGCGCCGGCACCCTGCTGGGCCAGCACCATCCCCACCTGGTGCCGCTGGCCGGTCGCGAGGTGCTGCCCACGACCGCGGAGGTGCTGGCGGGACACGACATCGTGTTCCTCGCCCTGCCCCACGGGGCCTCGGCCGAGGTCGCCGCGCACCTGGAGCCGCACGTGCTGGTCATCGACGCCGGAGCCGACTTCCGGCTCGCCGACCCCGAGCAGTGGGAGCACTTCTACGGGACGCCGCACGCCGGAACCTGGCCCTACGGGCTCCCCGAGCTCCCCGGCAACCGCGAGATCCTCGCTGCCACCCAGCGGATCGCCGTCCCCGGCTGCTACCCGACGACGGTCACCCTCGCGCTGCTCCCGGCGCTCACGGCCGGCCTGGTCACCGGGCGGGACGTCGTCGTCGCGGCGGCGTCCGGCAGTTCGGGGGCCGGCAAGTCGCTCAAGCCCAACCTGCTCGGCGCGGAACTGTTCGGATCGGCGTCCGCCTACGGGGTCGGCGGCGGGCACCGGCACGTGCCCGAGATCCTGCAGAACTTCGCCCGGCTCGGCGCCGACCAGCCGTCGGTGAGCTTCACCCCCCTGCTCGTGCCCATGGCGCGCGGCATCCTGGCGGTCGTCACCGCCCCCACCGACGCGTCCGCGGAGCAGATCCGGGCGGCCTACGACCAGGCATACGCCGACGAGCCGTTCGTCCACCTGCTGCCCGCCGGTCAGTGGCCGCAGAGCCAGAACGTCGTCGGCAGCAACGCCGTGCACGTCCAGGTCACCCGCGATGACGCGGCCGGCCGGCTGGTCGCGGTCGCCACCCTCGACAACCTGTGCAAGGGCACCGCCGGGGGAGCGGTGCAATCGATGAACCTCGCCCTGGGCCTGCCCGAGACCACCGGACTCACCACGCTTGGAGTTGCCCCGTGACCGTCACCCATCCCCGCGGGTTCGCCGCCGCCGGCGTCGCCGCGGGCCTCAAGGCGTCCGGACGCCGCGACCTCGCCCTCGTCCACAACCTCGGCCCCAGCACGGCCGCCGCGGCGGTGTTCACGTCGAACCGGGTGGTCGCGGCCCCGGTGAAGTGGTCGCGCTACGCGGTCGAGGACGGCTCGCTCGTCGCCGTCGTGCTCAACTCGGGGGGTGCCAACGCCTGCACCGGCGCCGAGGGCTACCACGACGCGGTCGCCACCGCCGGACTGGTGGCCGCCACCCTCGGCGTCCCCTCCAACGAGGTCGCGGTGTGCTCCACCGGGCTGATCGGCGTCCGGCTGCCGATGGAGCGGCTCGCCTGCGGCGTCGCGTCGGCCGCGGGCGCCCTGTCGCCCGATGGGGGTGCGGAGGCCGCGGAGGCGATCATGACCACCGACACGGTGGCCAAGACCGCGGTCGTCACGCGAGACGGCTGGAGCATCGGCGGCATGGCCAAGGGCGCCGGCATGCTCGCGCCCGCCCTGGCCACCATGCTCGTCGTGCTGACCACGGACGCCGACCTGCCGGCGTCCGAGCTCGACGCGGCGCTGCGGGCGGCCACCCGGGTGAGCCTCGACCGGCTCGACTCCGACGGGTGCATGAGCACGAACGACAGCGTCATCCTCATGGCCAGCGGCGCCTCCGGAGTCACGCCGGACGCCGGCGAGTTCCGCGAGGCGCTCACCGACCTCCTCCTCGACCTCGGCCGGCAGCTGTTGGGCGACGCCGAGGGGTCGAGCCACGACATTTCGATCGCCGTCACGAACGCGGCGTCCGAGGACGACGCGGTCGAGGTCGCCCGCAGCATCGCCCGCAACAACCTGTTCAAGTGCGCGATCTTCGGCAACGACCCCAACTGGGGCCGGGTGTTGGCCGCCATCGGCACGACTGCCGCGGCCTTCGACCCGGACGCCCTCGACGTGCGGTTCAACGGGGTGCAGGTGTGCCGCGCGGGCGGCATCGGAGAGGACCGCTCCCTCGTCGACCTGACCCCCCGCGCGTGTCACGTGGAGGTCGACCTGCACGCCGGCCCCGCATCGGCCACCGTCTGGACCAACGACCTCACCTATGACTACGTCAAGGAGAACGCGGAGTACTCGTCATGACCATGCCCCCCGAACTGGTCCCCGACCAGGAGACGAGCACCCAGCCCGCGAGCGAGTGGGCGGCGCGCAGCCGGGTGCGGCGGCGCAGCATCGACCAGGCGACGGCGATGGGCAAGGCCAACACCCTCATCGAGGCCCTCCCGTGGCTCACCGCCTACGCGGGCAAGGTCGTCGTCATCAAGTACGGCGGCAACGCGATGGTCGACGACGACCTCAAGCGCGCCTTCGCCGAGGACATCGTCTTCCTGCGCCGGTGCGGCGTCCGCCCGGTCGTCGTGCACGGCGGGGGCCCGCAGATCTCGCGGATGCTCAAGCGCCTCGACATCGCCTCG
>JAJYQH010000166.1 GCA_021794705.1 Actinomycetes bacterium
GCTGTCGATGCGAGGGGCGCCGGCAGGCACCCGGTCCCGGGCAGGCGGCGGCCGGGAGCCCGGACGGCCCGGGAGTCCGCAGTCTAGGACAGATCCCGTCGAAGCGCTTCGACGGCCGCCCGGTGGAACTCAGCAGATCTCTTCCCCGGGCGTACGGTTCGTCGCCCCGGGCGTAGAAAATCTCGCGGGGCGTACGACTTGCGTACGCCCCGCGACATTTCGTACGCCCGGGTTCAGAACAGCGCGGTCGACAGCGCCCGGCGCGCCGCCAGCACCGACGGGTCGGTGCGGCCGACGGTCTCGAACAGCTCGAGCAGCCGCACCCGCACCCGCTCGCGCTCGTCGCCGGAGGTGTCCCGGATCACGTCGATGAGCCGGGCGAAGGCCGCCTCCGGCTGCCCGTTGATGAGCTCGAGGTCGGCGGCGTCCAGCTGGGCGTCGACGTCGTCGGGATCGGCGGCGCGGGCGACCACCTGCTGGGGGTCGAACGCCATCGAGCGCTCGAGCAGCGCCGCCTGGGCCCGCCCGGCGATCGCCTCGGCGTCCCCGGGGGCGCTCGCCAGCACCTTGTCGAACTCGGCGACGGCCCGGCCGAAGTCGCCCGCCGCGAGCGCCTCGTCGGCCGCGGCGAAGCGGGGGTCCCCGGGCTCCTCCTCCGGCAGCGCCGCCGACTCGGTCCCGGGACGCCCGGCGCCCGGCTTGGCGCGTCCGACGATCCCGTTGGCGACGGCGAGCTTGAGCACCTCGTCGAGGTAGGGCTGGATCTCCGCCCGGGGCTTGGTGCCCTGGAAGAGCGGGGCGAGTTGTCCGCCGATGACCGCGACCACCATGGGGACGGCCTGGACCCCCAGCGCCTGCGCGACCCGGGGTTCGGCGTCGACGTCGACCCGGGCGAGCAACCACGCCCCGGCGGCCGCGTCACTCAGGGCCTCGAGATCGGCCGACAACTGGGCGGCCCCGTGGGCGCGCGGCGACGTGAGCTCGAGGACCACCGGAAACTGGAGGCTCTGGCGCACGATGGAGTCGAAGCTCGCCTCGGTGAGATCGACGACGTACGCGCCGGCGGCCGCCGGGGCCGCGCCGGACGCCGGCGAGGCCTGCGGAGCCGCTGCGGCCGACGCGATGCGGGAGAGGTCGATGGCACCGGGGCGGCTGAAGTTCTGCGACGTCATGGCACCATCTTGCTGGATCGGGTGGGGCCCTCCCAACTCCCGGCACCCGGCGTCCCCACCCCATCCAGCGGGACGATGCCCGTCGATCCTCCCTCGCGGGCGGTCGGAGACGGCAAGATGGGCCCATGGCACACGAACGCGCTGGGCAACCGGCCCAGGACCAGGACCTGATCAACGTCGACGAGGTGGTCGCGGCCTACTACGACATCACCCCCGACCCGGACAACCCCGACCAGCAGGTCGTCTTCGGCACCTCGGGCCACCGCGGGTCGAGCCTCGACGGCGCCTTCAACGAGGCGCACATCGCCGCCACCACCCAGGCGATCGTCGAATACCGGAAGGCCCAGGGCACCACCGGGCCGCTGTTCATGGGCAAGGACACCCACGCGCTGTCACTCCCGGCCTGGCGCACCGCCACGGAGGTGCTCGTCGCCAACGGCGTCGACACCTTCGCCGAGCGCGAGGACGAGTACACGCCCACCCCGGCCGTCTCGCGCGCGATCATCGTCTACAACCGCGACCACACCGGCCCCCGGGCCGACGGCATCGTCGTCACCCCGTCGCACAACCCGCCGCGCGACGGCGGCTTCAAGTACAACCCGCCGAACGGTGGCCCCGCCGACACCGACGCGACGAAGTGGATCGCGGCCCGGGCGAACGAGCTCATGCGCGACCCGGGCGCGATCAGGCGGCTGCCCTACGAGCGCGCGGCGTCCGAGGTCACCCGGTTCGACTTCCGCAGCGCCTACTGCGACGACCTCCGCAACGCCATCACCATCGACGCGATCGCCGGTTCGGGGCTGCGGATCGGCGCCGACCCGATGGGCGGGGCGTCCGTGCAGTACTGGCAGTACATCAGCGAGCACCTCGGCCTCGACCTCACCGTCGTCAACCCCACGGTCGACCCCACCTGGCGGTTCATGACCCTCGACACCGACGGCAAGATCCGGATGGACTGCAGTTCGCCGCACGCCATGGCCTCGCTCATCGCCAACCGCGACCGGTTCCAGATCTCCACCGGCAACGATGCGGACGCCGACCGGCACGGCGTCGTCACCCCGGACGCCGGCCTGATGAACCCCAACCACTACCTCGCGGTCGCCATCCAGTACCTGTTCACCCACCGTCCCGGGTGGAACCCGGACGCCGCCGTCGGCAAGACCCTGGTGTCGAGCTCGATGATCGACAAGGTCGCCGCCGAGATCGGCCGCACCCTCGTGGAAGTGCCGGTCGGCTTCAAGTGGTTCGTGCCCGGGCTGATCAGCGGCGACCTCGGCTTCGGCGGCGAGGAGTCGGCGGGCGGCTCCTTCCTGGCCCTCGACGGCAGCACGTGGACCACCGACAAGGACGGCATCCTCCTCGACCTGCTGGCGAGCGAGATCACCGCGGTGACCGGGCGCACCCCGAGCGAGCACTACGCCGACCTCGAGGCGAAGTACGGCAGGTCGTACTACGCGCGGGTGGACGCCGACGCGAACCGCGACCAGAAAGCGCGGCTGAGCAGGCTCTCCCCCGCCGACGTCACGGCCACCGAGGTGGCCGGGGAGAAGATCGTCGCGATCCTCACCGAGGCGCCGGGCAACGGTGCGCCGATCGGGGGCGTCAAGGTGGTCACCGAGAACGCGTGGTTCGCGGCCCGCCCGTCCGGCACCGAGGACAAGTACAAGATCTACGCCGAGTCGCTCAAGTCCGCGGAGCATCTCGCCGCCGTGCAGCAGGAGGCCCGCCAGGTGGTGAGCGCCGCCCTCGGCTGACCCGATGAGCCTCGTCTCCCGGTTCCTCAACCCCGAGGTCGAGCGGCTGCTCCTCGTCGACGAGGGCGAAGTCGTCGTCGACGAGGTGCCCAAGCACTGGATCACCATCGCAGTGCCCGTCGTGGCGCTCGTGGCGGTCATCCCGCTCTTCCTGTCGCTGCCCGCGTGGGGACGGTTCTGGGAGGCGCCGCTCGTCGTCGGTCTCGCGCTCGTCGGCTGGTCGGTGGGCGTCGTCCACCGTGAGCACATGGACCGCTTCGTCATCACCAACCTTCGGGTGCTCCGGGTGCACGGCGTGTTCAGCCGGCACACCTCGACCATGCCGGTCTCGCGCATCCGCGACATCGAGGTGCACCAGCCCGTGCTCGGACGCCTGCTCGGCTACGGCCACCTCGTCCTCCAGACAACGGGCCCCGAGCGCGGTCCGAGGGACGTCCGGTTCGTCGCCCACCCCGAGCAGCGCGACCGGACGATCCACCGGGTCATCCAGGCGGCAAGCTCGACCCGCCGGGGTCCGGCCGAACCCCCATGGGACAGTTGAGCCATGGAAAACATGTTCGTCTGCATCGACCACGTCGGGTACGCGGTTCCCGATCTCGACGCGGCCATCGCGTTCCACACCGACGTCCTCGGCTTCCGCCTGCTGCACCGCGAAGTGAACGAGGAGCAGGGCGTCGCCGAGGCCATGCTCGGCACCGGCTCCCAGCAGCCCGAGAGCGCCCAGGTTCAACTGCTGGCCCCGCTCACCGAGGACTCGACGATCGCCAAGTTCATCGGGAAGAACGGGCCGGGCGTGCAGCAGGTCTGCTACCGGGTCGACGACATCGACGCCGTGTGCGCCGAGTTGCGCGCCAAGGGCGTCCGGCTGCTCTACCCCGAGCCCAAGCGGGGCACCGCCGGTGCGCGCATCAACTTCGCCCACCCCAAGGACACCGGAGGCATCCTGCTCGAGCTCACCCAGCCCGGCACCGAGCACTGAGCGAGCCCGTCCCGGTCCACGGCCCCCGCCCCTCCGGCGGGGGCCGTGCCGCGTCCGCCCGCTCGCCGGGCCGCGCCTGCCCGGGACGCCGAGTTCGGGTTGCTACCCTCGAACTGCACTCCCACCCCCGAGAGGACGAGACGTGAGCGAGCGCCCCGCAGACCAGCAGCCGGACCGCGACGAGGTCGTGTTCGAGCAGACCGAACTGACCGGACTCAACCTCTTCGACGACCGGGCCAGCCTGGCGGGCAGCTTCCCCCGCGCGATGTGGGGGTACGACCGGGTCACCGTCGACACCCACGTCCGCGACCTCGAACAGCAGCTCACCGGCCTCAAGCGGCTCACCCGCGAACTCCGCAAGCAGTTGCGCGAGGCACTGTCGACCACCCGCGAGTCCGACTTCCGACGCCTGGGCTCGCACGCGACGAACATCGTCCTCGCCGCCGAGAACCAGGCACGCGCCCTGGTGAGCCACGCCGAGGGCGAGGCCGACCGGATCAAGGAGGAGGGCCGCCGGGTGGCCGCCGAACTGCGGCGCTCGGCCCAGGTCGAGATCGACGACATCCGGATGGCCGGCCTGTCGCACCTGCGCGAGTTGCGCGCCGAGCACGAGCGCAGTGTGAGCGAGGCCCTCGGGGCCGCCCGGCGCGACGCCGAGGCCGCCCTCGCCGCCGCCCGCAGCCACGCGGACGCCGTGACGGCCGAGGCCGACATCCGCGCGGCGACGATCCTCAAGGACGCCCAACTCGCCGCCGACGGCCTGCTCAACGACGCCGCCACCCGCGTCGCCGAACAGGTACTCGAGGCACGCACCCGCGTCGAGACCCTGCTCGCCGAGGCGCGCACCACCTTCGACCAGGCCCAGGCCCAGTCGGCGGCCCTGCTCGCCGACACCGCGGCCCAGCACGAGCAGTCCGCGGCCCGGCTGAGGGAGGAGTCGGAGCAGGCGCAGCAACTGCGGTCGGCGGCGATGACCGACGCCGAGCAGAGCCGGGCGGAGGCTGCCCGCGAGGCCGAGGCCCGCATCCAGGCGGCGCACCATCAGGGCAACGAGCTGCTGCAGGCACTCGAGGAGCAGCACGCGTGGCGGCGGGAGCAGTTGGAACGCGAGATCGGCGCCCTGCTCCAGCGCAAGGCGGCCGTCGTCGCCCAGCTGGCGAACCTGCGCAACCTCGCGCACGAGGCGATGAGCGACTTCCCCGACGACGACCCGTTCGGCGAGAGCCATGTGGCGGTCGAGGACGCCGCCACGCCGCCGATCACCGATGTCGAGCCCACCGTCATCCTCGACCCCGCGACGCGGCAGAAGGCCAACCCCGCCGAGTCGGAGTGAGCGGCGGCAGGGTCAGAAGAGGCGGTCCTCGGCGTTGTCGAGGCCCCGCAGCGCGTCGTAGTCGACCGTGACGCAGGCGATCCCCCGGTCGCCGGCCAGCGTCCGCGCCTGCGGCCGGATCTGCTGGGCCACGAACAGCCCGCTCACCGGGGCCAGGTGGGGGTCGCGGTTCAGCAGATCCAGGTAGCGGGTGAGCTGCTCCACCCCGTCGATGTCGCCCCGCCGTTTGACCTCCACCGCCACATAGCCCCCCGACGGGTCCCGCAGCAGAAGGTCGACCGGGCCGATCGCCGTCGGGTGTTCCCGGCGCACCAGCGTCCAGCCGGTACCGAACGTCGACGGGTTCTCCGCCAGCAGCGCCTGGAGGTGGGCCTCGACGCCGTCCTTCTGCAGGCCCGGGTCGATCCCCAGGTCGTGCTCGCTGTCGTGGAACACCTCGCCGATCGAGATCTGCAGGGTGTCGCCGTCGCGGCCCCGCACCTCCCACACCTCGCTGACGGCGAGCCCGTCGTCGCCCGCATGGGTCACCGTGATGGTGCAGGGCGGGCTCATCCAGTTGAGCGGCTTGTACGCCCGGTCGTCCGCGTGGATCGACACCGAGCCGTCGGCCTTGACGAGGATCAGCCGGGTGGCCATCGGCAGGTGGGCCGTCAGCCGTCCGGCATAGTCGACCTGGCACTGGGCAATGAGCAACCGCACCGGGACAACCTACACCGGGGCCACGGGAGCGCCGCCGCTAAGGTGGGGGCCATGGCCAAACGCCCGAGCAAGCACCTGCGCGCGGCGAGGCCGCTCTCGGCCGGCCACGCGAGCGCCGCGCTCAAGGCCGACGGACGCTGGATCGTGCGCAGCGTCCCCGGGGCCCGGGCGGTCAAGCCCTACACCTGCCCCGGCTGCCACCAGCCGATCCCCGTCGGCACCGCGCACGTGGTGGCCTGGCCCGCGATCCCCTCGCTCGGCAGCGCCTCGGGGCTCGAGGAACGGCGGCACTGGCACAGCGGCTGCTGGATGAGGAAGCCGTGAGCGAGCCCGCCATCCACCATCGCGACGTCGGCAGCGGCAGCGCTCCGGTCGTCTTCCTGCACGGCCTGTTCGGCCAGGGGAAGAACTTCACCCAGATCGCCCGCGACCTGTCCGATCTGGCCACCAGCCGGCTGGTCGACCTGCCCAACCACGGGCGGTCGGCCTGGACCGACGTGTTCGACTACGACCTGTTCGCGGACGCGCTCGTCGGGACCGTCGCCGACCATGCCCGGGCGCTCGGACGCCGCGGCGTCACCCTGGTGGGCCACTCGCTGGGGGGCAAGGTCGCCATGCGCTTCGCGCTCCGCCATCCCGACCTCGTCGAGCAACTCGTCGTCGTCGACATCGCACCGGTGGCCGCCGGCGTCCACGGGAGCTTCGACCACATCCTCGCCGGGCTGCGCGCGGTGCCCCTCGACCGGCTGACCTCCCGCGACCAGGCGGACGCCGCCCTGGCCGCCCACGTGGAGCTCCCCTCGGTGCGGGCCTTCCTGCTCCAGAACCTGCGTCACGACCACCACGAGTGGCATTGGCGGATGAACCTCGACCTGCTCGAGGCCGGGATCGACGCGGTCGGCGGGTGGCCGGAGATCTCGGCGTCCTACCCCGGGCCCGTGACCTGGGTGGCGGGTGCGCGCTCCGACTACGTGCGCCCGGAGTACGCGCCCGCGATGCGGGGCCTCTTCCCCCGGGTGCGGCTCGTGACGATCAAGGACGCCGGCCACTGGGTGCACTCCGACCAGCCGCGGGTGTTCACCTCGCTGCTGCGGCACCTGCTGAGCGACCCGGCCGCGACGTCCCTCAGCCCAGGGTGACCGACGAGATCGTCGCGTCGGCCACCGGGGTGCTGCCGTCCTTCGGGTCGACGCCCTTCGCCGCGATCCCCTTGACGACGTCGAGCCCCGCCGTGTCCATCCGACCG
>JAJYQH010000011.1 GCA_021794705.1 Actinomycetes bacterium
CGGAGCATTCATCCGCGCGGTCGTCGCCACCACCTGCGCCACCGGGCGGGTCGGCATGGACGCGGCCACCGCGAACGCGCTCGCCGCCATGCGCCGGTTCAACTACGAGCGCATCTACACCCGCCCCGAGTCGATCGCCCAGGCGCGGGCGGTCATCGCCGTGCTCGAGGCCCTGGTGTCGCACTACCTCGGCCATCCCGATCTGCTGCCCCCGAGCTACCGCGAGGTGGACGACCCCGTCGTGGGGGCGGTGAGCTATGTCGGCGGGATGACCGACAGGTTCGCGTTCGCCCAGGCGGTCGAGCTGCTCGGCTGGCCGGCCGACCGGCTGCCCCGGGCCATCGGCGCGACCCGCTGAACGGTCACGGCCGCAGCTTCTCCGTGAGGTCGGGCGGCAGCAGGCGTCCGGCCATCATGAACTGGTGGGCGACCGCGACGACGACGGCCTGGCCGGCCATCACCCCGATGAGCACGAGGATCTGCGCCGCGCCGGCGTGCAGCGGCGAGCCGCCTCCCAGCAGGACGCCGACGAAGGCGCCGGGAAGGGTGACCAGGCCGACCGTCCGGGTCGTGTCGAGGTTGGGGTAGAGGGCCTCGGGCAACGAGCGCTCGGTGACCAGGCGGATCGCCTCCCGCCGGGTGAATCCGATCGCCAGCGCCGCCTCGTAGATCCCGTGTCCCTCGCGCAGGGTGGCGAACTCCCGGCGTCCGACCAGGGTGTGGGCGGTCATCATGTTGCCGATGACGATGCCCGCGAGGGGGACGAGGGCGAGGCCGTTGAGCGGGGCCGCGCCCGAGCCGAAGACGATGAGCAGCACCGGCAGCACCCCGCTGGCCATCGCCAGCGCCGACCACGGCCACGCCCCGCGCACGCCGGTGCGCCTCGCGGTGGTGCGGACGCCGATCGCGAACATGAGCAGGGCGAACGCCACCGCGTAGAGCAGGTGGGTGACCGCGGCGACGACGATGAACGACACCGCCGTCAGCTGCAGGGTCGCCCGCACCCCGGCGAGGACCATCGTCCGAGACACCCCGAGCCGGGCCACGACGGACGCCGCCACGGCCAGGGCCAGGAGCAGGGCGAGGGCGAGCGCGAGATGCCAGGTGAGCTGAACGGTCACCACGGCAGCCTATTCGGGCTCCCCTCGCGAGCCCGACGCGGCCGTCTGCCACAGTGGAGGGGTGGGGAGCGTGGAGGAGCGGCACCACCCGGGGCACCGGCCCGACGATGACCACGAGGGCGTGCTCGACCACGTCGAGGACGCGCTGCACGACTTCGACGAGCAGCACCACGTGCTGCGCACCGTCGACGACGGCGACCGGTTCCGCTGGCGGGCCCGCATCCGCCGCAACCCGCACGCCCTGTTCTGGTACCGCATCGCGGTCGCCGTCGCCGGCCTCCTGCTCATGGTGGCCGCCGCCCTCACCGGGTGGCTGCCGGGTCCGGGTGGCATCCCGCTGTTCCTCCTCGGACTGGCCGTCTGGTCGTCCGAGTTCGCCTGGGCCAAGCGCCTCATGAACGTGTTCTCCCGGCTGTTCAACCGGTTCACGAGGCTGAGCCGCCGCTCCAAGCGCCGCATCCTCCTGGGGGCGCTCGCCGGGGCGGCGCTCGCCTGGTACCTCACGGCGCTGGTCACCGGGCTTCCCGCCTGGCTTCCGGGGCCGGTGTCGCGTCTGCTCGACCACCTGCCCGGGCTCGACCCGACCTCCGCGCCCAGTTGATCTCCGGCGTCGGCGCCCCACCGCCGATGCGTACACTCCTCACCATGGCGGGCCGCATCAACGACGAGGACATCGCCCTCGTCCGGGAGCGGGCACGCATCGACGAGGTGGTCTCCTCCTACGTCACCCTGCGCCGCTCCGGCGGGGGCTCCCTCTCGGGCCTGTGCCCATTCCACGACGAGAAGACCCCGAGCTTCCAGGTGACCCCGTCGCGGGGCCTGTTCTACTGCTTCGGCTGCGGTGAGGGCGGGGACGTCATCACCTTCCTCGAGAAGATCAACAACCTCACCTTCACCGAGGCCGTGCAGCAGCTCGCTGATCGGGTCGGCGTCCAGTTGCGCATCAGCGACGACGGCCACCAGGGGCCGAGCGGGCCGTCACGCATCCGCATCCTCGAGGCGAACCAGGCCGCGCACGAGTTCTTCGTCACCCAGCTCGCCGGCCCGGAGGGGCTCATCGGGCGCCAGTTCCTCGCCGGACGCGGGTTCGACCGGGCCGCCGCCGAACTGTTCGGCGTCGGCTACGCCCCCAGCTCCGGACGGGCGCTCAAACAGCACCTCAACGGACGCGGCTTCAGCGACGCCGAGCTCGTCAAGGCCGGGCTCATCCGCGAGGGCGGCTACGACTTCTTCCGGGGCCGGGTGCTGTGGCCGATCAAGGACTCGGGGCGCTCGGTGCTCGGGTTCGGCGCCCGCCGGCTGTTCGACGAGGACCGGATCCCCGCGAAGTACATCAACACCCCCGAGACCGTGGTCTACAAGAAGTCGCAGGTGCTCTACGGGCTCGACCTCGCCCGGCAGAACATCGGACGCAAGTCCCAGGCGGTCGTCGTCGAGGGCTACACCGACGTCATGGCCGCCCACGTCGCCGGCGTCGACACCGCGGTGGCCAGCTGCGGCACCGCCTTCGGCGACGACCACGCGCGGTTGCTGCAGCGGCTGATGGGCAACCACGACGTGTTCAACGGGGAAGTGATCTTCACCTTCGACGGCGACCAGGCCGGCCAGAACGCCGCCCTCAAGGTGTTCAACGGCGACCAGAACTTCATCACCCAGACCTACGTGGCCGTCGAGCCCACCGGCCTCGACCCGTGCGACCTGCGCCTCCAGCACGGGGACGCCGCCGTCCGCGAGCTGGTCGCGCGCCGGATTCCGCTCTACGAGTTCGTCATGGGCAACGTGCTGCGCCAGCACGACCTCGACCGGGCCGACGGACGCCTCGCCGCCCTCCGCCAGGCGGCGCCCCTGGTCGGCAGCATCCGCGACTCCTCGCTCGTCAACCAGTACGTGCGGGAACTCGCCGGCATGCTCGGCATGGACATCGACGAGGTGCGCCAGGAGGTGTCGCGCGCGGGCCGGCGCCGCATCCCCAGCGGACCGCAGCCCGCCCGCGTCCCGGAGCCGGCGCCGGGCGATTCGCTGCTCGCCGACACGGTGCCGTGGCCCGACCCGGCCGACCGCCAGCTGGACGCCGAGCGGTCGACCCTCAAGCTCATGCTCCAGTACCCCACGCTGTTCGACCAGGAGTGGGACGGCATCACCCCAGACGACTTCTCCCACCCCGCCTACCGAGCGGTGTTCACCGCGATCAGCCAGGTGCCGTGGCGCGCCGACCGGTGGGTCGACGGCGTCCGGGAGGCGACGCCCGACGAGACGGCCCGCCAGCTGGAGATCGCGCTGCTCGTCGAGCCGCTGCCGGGTCAGCCGGACGAGCAGTACGCGACGGCGTACGCGTCGCGGCTCATGCTCATCGCCGTGACCGCGCGGATCCGCGACGTGAAGAGCAAGCTGCAGCGCACCAACCCCGTCGAGCACAAGAAGAACTACGACGCGATGTTCGGCGGCCTGCTCGAGTTGGAGATGCGGCGCAAGCAGCTGCAGTTGGCGGTCGCCGGCAGCGAGTGAACGCCCCCTGGTGAGGGGTGGGGACGCCTCGGTGTTGTCCGTGCCGTTGCCCACGCCCGCCTGCTCGTGACGGTTCCCTCCGGCTCACCGCGGATGAGGATCAGGGCCATGACCACCCTGCTCAGCCGCGCCGACGAGGTCGAGCTCGCCCGGCGGATCGAGGCCGGACTCCTCGCCCGGGAGGCGCTCGACCACCCCACCACCCTCACGCCCGACCTCGTTCGAGAGCTGCGCCAGCTCGTCGCCTACGGGGACGCCGCGTGGGAGCGGTTCCACCTCGCCAACCTCGGGCTGGTGCGACAGGCGGTGCGCCAGTTCGCCGACTCGATCGCCGACCCCGAGGAGTTGTTCCAGGAGGGCTGCCTGGGTCTCAGTGAGGCGATCATGCGCTTCGACCACACCCGGGGGGTGCGGTTCTCCACGCACGCCTACCGGTGGATCCGCCGCTGGATCGTGCCGGCCGCGCGCCGTGCAGGGTGCGCCACCGAGGAGCCCACCTCGCGGCTGCACGCCATCGCCGTGGTGATCCGCACCCGCCGCGGCCTCGAGGAGGCCGGACGGCCGAGCGGGCCGGACGCGGTGGCGTCCGAGCTGGGGCGGCCCCGGCGCTGGGTCGAGGCCCACTGGACCCGCGGCCTGCGAACCTACGCCGACCTCGCCAGTAACCCCGACGACCGGTGCCTGGCGGTCGAGCAGGCACCGGACGAGCGTCCGGACTGGTGGCTCGACCAGCTGCCTTCCGACGAGCGGGAGGTGCTGGTCCGCCGCCACGGCCTGCGGGGGCTGCCGGCGTCCGACGAGACCCAGGTGGCCGCCGCCCTGGGGATGAGTCCGTGCGAGGTGCACCGGCTCGAGATGCTCGCGCGGGAGCACGTGCGGCAACTGGTCACCGAGGGCCAGTGCGCGTCGTTCGTGCTGCCCCGGATTGCCTGACCCCTCAGACACCCCGACAGAATGGGTGCATGAGATGGCCCTGGACGCACGACCGCGGTGACCACCTGATCGCCGACCTCGCCTCGTTCCTCGGCGAGTCGCCGCAGCAGGTGCGGCGGCGGACCATGGCGACCGCGTCGGGCCCGAGGGACGCCGCGGTCGCCCTCCGGGAGGGGCTCGCGCTCCGCGCGGCGGGCTCGGGGGAGGCGGCGTCCGGATGGCGGGTGCTGCAGTGGCCGGAGGTGCGCTCGGGGTCCTGGGACGGCGAGACCACCACGCTGCGGGTCACGACGCTCGAGGACGAGCGCCTCGCGGTGCAGCTCAGTGAGCCCGGCCGGCTGCCCGAGGTCTTCGTCGATCGGGTACAGGCAACGCTCCTTGTCGAGGAGCGTGTCAAGGTGCCCGGGGGTGAGGTCCTCGTGTCCGGACGCCGTCAGCCTGCGGGTGTCGGCCCCTCAGGGGAGGGGCACGCGATCGTCTGGCACGCCATGGCGATCGGCCCCGCGGACCTCAACGATCCGGAGGTGTCGCGCCTCGTCCTCGCAGCCACCGAGCGCCTCAGGGCCGATTACGAGTTGTGAGTGGCCGTCTGCTAGTGTTCGTAACCGCGCTCAGGCGCTGATCCCCTGTAGCTCAATTGGCAGAGCATCTGACTGTTAATCAGAGGGTTCCTGGTTCGAGTCCAGGCGGGGGAGCCACGATCATCTGACGTTGACTAGGTGATAAGCCCCCTACGGGGAGATGGCTCCGCTCCTGCAAGCAACATACAAGCAACAGCGACGAGTCCACATTCGCTCCGTGAAGGGTGCTGACGGCTCGCCGGGCACGACGGCAACCTCCTCGGTCGGCCATCAGGCTCCCGCCGTGCGTTTGACCGACTCTGCGTGTGGCGATCTTCAAGCGACGTTCGGAGCCCTCCGTTGGAGAGCTGCTGTTGCAGGGGCAGGACATGGTCGCGCGGTGCGCCGCTGCGCACCACGGCGGTTGGGGCTTGGGCACTGGGGAGCGTTGGAGACTGGACCAGACCAGCGGCAGATCTCCTGGGTCTTCCCCGACAAGACGGTGACGTCGCCGGCGCAGATACTCGGCTCCCATGCCAACGGCAACTGGCGGTGGGCGTGGGCGAACCCCTCCGTTCCTCCGCACATGGCGGTGGCGGCGGAGTCGGTGAAGGCGTGGGGCCAGAGGCACAAGCAAGCTGCCTTCACGTCCCCGACGCTCGACATCGATGTCGACGCTGCCCGCAATCTGGTTGCCATCGCCTTCCGCGTCAGCAGGGCCACGGGACTCTACGCCCCGGCCTCGACCAGCACGACAACGTTCATCACTTTCGGCGACTGCACGATCACCACGGCAGACGGCACGAAGACTGCGTTCCGAATCAGTCTCGAGGACTGACTCGTCGGCCCGCACGCTCCAATACTTGAGGAACCCGGGCGACAACCGCTGCGGCAAATCCAGCGACGGTTGAATCGTGAGCCGGTTTCGACGGTCGAATTGTGAGCCACGTTGCTTGTGTTTAGTGTGCCTGTTCGGCTGCCGCGGAGGGCACGGTCTCGATGCTGGTGTGTCGTAGTCGGTGGCTGGCGCCCTTGAGGGTGATGACTTCGGCGTGGTGGACGATCCGGTCCGACGGACGAGGCCGAGTTTGGTCCGTTGAATGACGGTGCCTGCCGCCCTGATCTAGCCGCGACTCGGTTGGCTCGCGGTTGTCAGATCCTGACGAAGACGGTGGTGGAGTCCTCAAGCACCTCAGTCGCGTGCCCTGGTCCCGTGGTGTCCTCCAACAGACTCGGGACCGCGGGATTGAGTTCGACCGTTTCACCACTCGCGGTGAGGCGAGCTCTGCCGGTCATCACGAACAACCACTGGCGCGCGGGAGCCGGATGCGCGTCGTCGTGCCAGCCTGCGGGGAAATGGGCCACGATCGCCGCGGAGGCGGCGATCGGTGCGGAGACTCGACGGGCGGTGCAGGCGGGGCGAAGTCGCGAGACTCCAAGTCCATCTCGAGGTGCTCGATATGCGACTGGCCGTCGTGGCCGGTGTAGACCCGCACGTACTTCAAGTCCTTGAAAGTAGGGACCCGGGACGGTGCGCGCAAGGGTGATAGCCCCTTCCTCTTCTGCAGCTGACGTGACGGCATTGCGGGTGACCGCTCATGCGGCGTTCCGAGCGTGCCCCGGAGGGGCCTCGTGCCGCCACGCGGCTCGACGCAACCTGGCCGATCGCGCCCCGTCCTGGCTCAGGTGCCGCAGGGTCGTCGCGATGCAAGCGACCTGGAGCCAGCCGGTCGCCGAGGCGGTGGCGTTCTCGAAGGACTTGGCGAGCCTGCGGCTGCGGCTGAGCCGGCCGTGGGCCACCTCGACGCGCCACGCGTGCAGGATGGGACGAAAGACCTGCTGCTTGTCGTCCCGCGGTGTTACAGCACTTGTAACGTCGGGGAGAAGGAGACTGCTGCACATTCAGGTGTCAGGTCGGGTGAGGTCGCCTTGTCGCTCCGGGAGCAGCTGTGGTTTCGGACCCTCATGGTCTGCGCGGCTAGCGGCCGCGTGGGATGGAACCGCCGCGGGTCAGCGCTTGACCTCGACCGGCGCAGGCTCGTGGAC
>JAJYQH010000190.1 GCA_021794705.1 Actinomycetes bacterium
CCCGTAGACGACGTGGACGCCGTAGGTCTCCAGCTTCCGTGCCCACGCGATGTTCGCCTGCTCGTCGAAGCGGGCCTTGATCTCGACGAGGGCGAGCACCTGCTTGCCCGCCTCGGCCGCCTCGATGAGGGCGTCGATGATGGGGGAGTCGCCGGACGTGCGGTACAGCGTCTGCTTGATCGCGAGCACCGCCGGGTCGGCGGCCGCCTGCTCGATGAACCGCTGCACCGAGGTGGCGAACGAGTCGTAGGGGTGGTGCAGCAGCACGTCGCGCTGCTTGAGCGCGGCGAACATGTCGGCCGGCTGGGCGGTCTCGACCTCGGCGAGGTGGGTGTGGGTGATCGGCCGGAAGTTCGGGTACTTGAGGTCGTCGCGGTCGACGTCGGCGATGGCGAACAGCCCGGTGAGGTCGAGCGGCGCCGGGAGGCTGAACACCTCCTTCTCGCTCACGTCGAGCTGCTTGCACAGCAGGGCGAGCATCGCCTCGTCGATGTCGTCCTGCACCTCGAGCCGCACCGGCGGACGCCCCACCTTGCGGCGCAGCAGCTCCTTCTCGAGGGCGAACAGGAGGTTCTCGGCATCGTCCTCCTCGACCTCGACGTCCTCGTTGCGGGTGACGCGGAAGGTCGTGTGCTGCAGCACCTGCATGCCGGTGAACAGGTGGTCGAGGTGGCGTCCGATGACCTCCTCGAGGGGGACGAACCGGTTGTCGCCGAGGGCGATGAACCGTTCGAGGATGGTGGGCACCTTGACCCGCGCGAACTGGCGTCCCCCCGTCACCGGGTTCTTGAGCATCACCGCGAGGTTGAGCGAGAGGCCGGAGATGTAGGGGAACGGGTGCGACGGGTCGACGGCGAGCGGGGTGAGCACCGGGAAGATCCGCTCGCTGAACAGCGTGCGCATGCGGTCCTTCTCAGTGGCGGTGAGCTGCTCCCACGGCAGGATCTCGATGCCCTGCGCGGCGAGTTCGGGGCGCACGACCTGCTGGAACACCCGGGACTGGTCGGTGACGAGGTTCCGAGTGCGGCTGAGGATGGCGTCGTGCAGGTCGCGCGGCATCTGCCCGGTGACGCTGCGCACCGCGACCCCGGCGGCGATCCGCCGCTTCAGCCCCGCCACGCGCACCATGTAGAACTCGTCGAGGTTGGACGAGAAGATCGCGAGGAACCGCGCGCGCTCCAGCAGCGGGATCCGTTCCCGGTCCTTGGCCAGGTCGAGCACCCGGTTGTTGAAGCTCAGCCACGACAGTTCCCGGTCGCTGTACCGGTCGGACGGCAGCTCGAGATCGGCGAGCGGCACGCTCGTCGACTCCGCGATGGTCTGCTGTTCCGCGTCCATGGGGCTCCTTGTCGACGGGATGGGACCGGGCGCGCGGCTCAGCGGTAGCTGGCGTCGCTGCTCACCGTGACAAAGTTAGCGGACCGGTACATCTCGACCACCCGGGTGCTGGACGCCTCGACGTAGAGGATCACCTCGGTCACCCCCTGGTGCTGCATCCACCGGACGCCGGCGGCCAGCAGGGCGCGGCCGATCCCGCGTCCACCCGCCTCTGGCAGCACCGCCAGGGCGTACACCTCCCCGACCGGAGCGGCCCCCGGCTCGCGCGGTTCGATCTTGGTCCAGTGGTAGCCGAGCAGCCGCCCCGAGTCGTCGTCCTTGGCGAGCAGCAGTCCCTCCGGGTCGAACCACGGCTGGGACATGCGTTGCTCGAAGTCGGCCGCGGTGAGGTCGCCCTGCTCGGGGTGGTCGGCGAACGCCTCCGCGTTCACCTCCACAAGGGCGGAGAGGTCGGCCGGTTGGAAGGTCTCGATCACCACGCCGGCCGGTTCGATGTCGTCGGGGCTGAGTGCGGCGGGGTGCTCGTGCAGGTCGCGGCGCATCACCAGCAACCGCCGCACCTCGGTGAGCCCCTCGTGGGCTGCGAACGCCTGCGCCTCGGGCAGGTTGCCGAACGCCCAGATGGTCGGGTGGGGCGACAGCTTGCGGACGCAGGCGAGCAGTCCAGCGCCGATCCCCTGACGCCGGAACTGCGGGTCGACGACGATGACGGCACTGTCGGTCTCGGGGTCCCACTGCCCGTAGCCGCGCGGATGCTGAGAGCCCGGGTTGGGGGCGATCCAGTGCACCGCCGGACGCTGCGCGAGCGCGGCGAAGTGGGCGTTCTCGTTGAGGGGGTCGACGCCGTCGACCCGTTGCACCTCGGTGATCAGCGCGGCGATCGACGCCTGCTCGGAGTGGGTGGGTGCGCCGGTTCGATAGGTGGACGTGGACACATGTCAACGCTAGCCCACGTCACGGGAGGGCAAACGGCGTCCCTCGCGCGCCTCAGCGTCCCCCGTGCGGCGACGGGGAGAAGCGGTAGCCGACGTTGCGGACCGTCGTGATGCACCCCTCGGTCTCGGGCCCCAGCTTCGCCCGCAGCCTCCGGATGTGGACGTCGACCGTGCGGGTGCCCCCGTAGTAGTCGTAGCCCCACACCTCGCTGAGCAGGGTCTCCCGGGTGAGCACCCGGCCCGGGTGGGTGACGAGGTACTTGAGCAGCTCGAACTCGGTGTAGGTGAGGTCGAGCGGGTGATGGTCGACGGTCACCGTGTAGGCCGCCTCGTCGATGACGATCGGGCCGCCCGAGATCGTCCCGGCCTCCGGACGCCGCAGCATGAGCAGCCGGACCCGGGCATCCACCTCGCCGGGCGAGGCGTCCTCGAGGACGAAGTCGTCGAGTCCCCACTCGGGGGTGAGCACGGGGGTGGCCTGCGCGGTGATGAGCAGGAGCAGCGGCTGGTTTGGAGCCGCCCCGGCGAGCTGCTGGCACGCTCCGCGGGCCCACGCGGGCTCCTTGCGGGCGTCGACGACGATCACCTCGGCGTCCGCCGCCGCGTCGAGGGCCTCCTCGAGGCCGGTCACCGCGGTGATCGGGTGGGGCAGCAGGCTGAAGGAGGGCGGCGGCACCGGCGGGCCCGTCACATCGGGACCTACGAGCAAGAGCTTGGCCATCAACCCCTCCTGCTCGCGGTCGGCGAGGGTGCCCCACCGGCACAGAACTATAGTGGCGCCGCCACGGGCGGGCCGGTCGGCGCCCGCGGGCTAGACTCGCCGCCGTGAGCGGCAGCCTGCCCGACGAGTGGTTTCGGGCGCGAGACGCCCAGGCCGACCAGCCGGGGGCCGCCGACGGCGTGCCCGCCGAGGACGCCGAGACCGCCGCTCCGGGCGAGCCTCCGACCGACGCGCCCACCGAGGTGCGCGCCCTCGACCAGCATCAGGCTGCCGACGGCGAGTCGGGGGGAGACACGGTCCGTCCGGCGGGCACATTCGGATCCAACGCGGCCGGCACCACGTTCTCCCTCGGCGAGGTGCGCGAGACGCCGGTGGCGGTCCACGGGGTGAATCGCGCGAGCCGGGTGCGGCGGGTGATCCAGGCGTCCCTGCTGCTCTCGCTGGCCCTCGCCATCGGACTGCTCATCGGCAGCTGGTGGTCGGAGAACGTGCGCGCGGCGGGTCAGCCGGTCGACACGCCCACGGCGACCGCGACGGCCCAGCGCGCGACCGGGGCCTCGGCGTCCCCCTCCGCGTCGGTGCCCGTCCCCTACGTCGGGCACCTGCAACCCCTCGCCGTCACGGAGGTCACCTCGACCTGCACCCAGCCGCCCCTGCACACCAGCGGCGGCTCGGCGTCCTACTCGCCGGCCAACCTCGTCGACGGCAACGCCGACACCGCGTGGCGCTGCTATGGCAACGCCTCGGGCCAGCGGCTGACGTTCACGGTGCCGCACGGCAGCACAGTCGTCGGGTTCGGCATCATCAACGGGTTCGCGAGCACGAGCGGCGGCACCGACCTCTACGAGAAGTACCGCCGGGTGCTGCGGGTGCGCTGGACCCTGCCCGACGGCCGTTTCACCGTGCAGACCCTCGCCGACCACCAGGAGGGGGAGCAGATCATCACGATCCCGCCGGTCGGCGTCGACGGCAAGGTGACCCTCAACATCCTCGACGTCTCCGCGCCCGGGCGGGGGCCGTGGGCCGAGAGCAACGCGACCCTCATGTCGACCGTCGACATCTTCACGTCCGCGCCCTGACTCCCCGCGCTCCCGCAGCCACTCGGACGCCGCCCCGGCGCCCCGGCATCGAGGTTCCTACCATGAGAAGTGGAAGGGACCGTCATGGACCGTTCACGAGCCGCCCGCCGGGCCTGGCTCAGCCTGCTCGGCATCCCGATCGCCTACGTGGGGTCGTTCCTCATCGGGGAACCGCTGGCCGGGTGGGCTGGTCTCGAGGAGGGCAGCCGCGCTCCCGCCTGGCTCGCCGTGATCATGATGGCGATGATGCTTCTGCTGTTCGGGGTTGCGGTGGGCGTGTCGCTGCGATTGTGCTCCCGGGCGCGGACCCTCGGCGTCCGCAACGCCATGGCTCCTGCGTGGATCGTGGCGGCCGCGGCCGTGATCACCCTGCTCCAGGGCGCCGTCGGCTACCTGTTCTCGTGGTCGTGACCTGGCGGGTCAGGCCTCGAGTTCCATGGTGATGGTCACCGGGCCGTCGTTGACCAGAGCGACCTTCATGTCCGCACCGAACACGCCGGTCTGCACCCGGGCGCCCAGTTCCCGCAGGCCGGTGACGAACTCCTCGACCAGCGGCTCGCTCACCGGGCCGGGCGCCGCGGCGCTCCACGACGGGCGGCGTCCCTTGCGGGTGTCGGCGTAGAGCGTGAACTGGCTCACCGCGAGGATCGGGGCCCCGAGGTCGCTCGCCGAGCGCTCCCGCCCGGGGCCCGGGTCGTGCGGGTCGTCGAGGATCCGCAACTCCCACACCTTGCGGGCCAGCCGGCGGGCGACGTCGGCGGTGTCGCCGTGGGTGACCCCGACGAGCACCAGCAGGCCGGGGGAGTCGAGCCGGGCGACCACCTGGGTGTCGACGGTCACCGAGGCGGACGCCGCCCGCTGCACCACCACACGCATGGGCCCGATTCTGTCCCAGCCGTCCCGGGTGGGTCCACCGGACGCCGGCGCGCGGCAGGATGGCGTCATGCATCTGGGCATCGACCTCGACGTGCGCGACCTCCAGCAGACCGACCTCGACGCGCTCGAGTGGTCGGGCGGTGCCGCCCACCGCAGGACGCTCGCCGGTGTCGTCGAGGCCACGTGGCGGGGCGACGCGGAGGCGGTGGTCGCCGAACTGCCCACCGGCGTCGTCGTCGCCATGGGTGCCCTGGATGTCGCCCGAAGCACCGAGTGGGCGTGGCTGTGGTTGCTCGCGGTGCACCCCGACTGGCAGCGCCTCGGCCTCGGGACCGCCCTCGTCCGTGAGTTGGAGGCGCGTGCCGCGGCGTCCGGGCTGCCCGCGGTGCGGCTGGCCGCCGAGCACGACAACCCGGGGGCGGCGTCCCTCTACCGGAGGCTCGGCTACCGGCAGGTGGACAGCGTCGTGGAGAGCTGGCCCGACGACGCCGGACGCCGCTACGTGACCGTCTCGTCGGTGTTCGAGCGGCGCCTGGGGGGCGCCGACCAGCGCCAGGGGGGTTAGGGGATCGCCGCGGCCGACACTAGGCTGGCCGGGTGTCGACCTTCGCCGCCGTGGCTCTCGCCGTGGCGTGTTTCCTCATCGCCGCCGTGGCGCTGGGGCTGCTCGCCGTCGTGCTGATGCAGGCGCGGCGCGTGGTCGGTGACGCGTCCGCAGGCGACGACGAGCCCTCCGCCTGACCACCTCGAGCCCAGAGGAGCACGCATGTCCTTCGAGATTCCCTCCGACCTCAACCCGCAGCTCATGGCCCTCGCCTGGATGATCGGGCGCTGGGAGGGCAACGGCCACGGCAGCTGGCCCGGCGTCGGCGACTTCGAGTACGGCCAGCAGATCGACATCGACACCTTCGGCGGCCCGTACCTGCACTACATCTCCCAGACCTTCACCCGCGACGAGAACGGCCTGCCGCTCGCACCGCTGAGCATGGAGACCGGTTTCTGGCGCCCGCAGAACGACGGCAGCGTCGAGCTCGTGCTCAGCTCCCCCGAGGGGTGGAGCGAGGTGTGGGTGGGCAAGATCACCGGGGCCAGGATCGAGCTGGTCAGTGACGCCGTGATGCGCACCAGCACCGCCGACCTCACCTACACCGGCGGCCAGCGGCTGTACGGCAACGTCGAGAGCGATCTGCTGTGGACGTTCGACCGGGCCACCGACGACGTCCCCCTGCAGCCCTACATGTGGGCGCGCCTCCAGCGGGTGGAGCAGTGACCTCCGGGCCGGTCGGCACGGCGTCCGGCACCGAGCCGACGGCTCTGGTGCGCGTCGAGGAGGGCGTCGACGCGGGGCTGGTGTGGCACGCCGGGAATCCCCTGCGCGAGCAGCGCGACCTCGCCGAGGGTCGGGCGGTGGTGCGACTGGCCAATCGCGGCGTCCTCACCGTCACCGGGCCCGACCGCCTCGGCTGGCTGCACTCGCTCACCAGCCAGCACCTCGAGCGGCTGGCCCCCGGAACCTCGACGACCGCACTGGTCCTCTCGCCGACGGGACACGTCGAGCACGTGCTGTACGGCGTCGACGACGGCGAGACCTTCTGGGCGTTCACCGAGCCCGGTCGGGTGGCCGCGCTCGTCTCGTGGCTCGACCGGATGCGCTTCATGCGCCAGGTCGAGGTGCGCGACCGCAGCGACGACCTCGAGGTCGTGTGGCTCGCCGCGTCCGCCCTGGACGCCGCCACCCTGCCCGAGGGCGCCGTGGTGCGCACGAGCGACATCCCCGCGGGCGAGACGGACGCCGTCGAGGTGCTGGTTCCGCGCGGGTCGGGCTGGCCGGGGCTGCCGGAGGCCGGCGTGTGGGCGTTCGACGCCCTGCGGATCGCCGCGGGCGTCCCGAGGATCTTCGTCGACACCGACGAGCGCACCATCCCCAACGAGATCGGCCTCGTCGGCACCCACCTCGACAAGGGCTGTTACCGCGGCCAGGAGACTGTCGCCCGGGTGCACACGCTCGGGCGGCCGCCCCGGCGGCTGGTCGCCCTGCACCTCGACGGCAGCGGGCACACCCTGCCCGCGCCGGGGTCGGAGATCACCGACGGCGGCCGCAGCGTCGGG
>JAJYQH010000345.1 GCA_021794705.1 Actinomycetes bacterium
GTGCATGTCGGTGACCTCCAGCCCGTTCTGGCCGGGGGTCACGCGCACGTGGGTGCGGCTGATGTCGTGGCTCGGGCTGGGCACGGTGACCAGGCGGGACGCCGGATCGGAGCCCTGCAGCGTCGGGGCGCGGCCGATCACGACCGGGCGGTCGAGGTCGACGACCTGCCCGGTGGAGGTGACCAGGCGCACCGACGACGCCTCGCCCTCCTCCCCCTCCTCCTCGGCGGGGGAACCTGCCGACCCGGGCTCGTCGGCGGACCACCGGGCGTCGTGCAGGGTGGCCGGTTCGGCGTCCGGTTCACCCCACTCGTGGGCGACCTGCTGCACATCGGCGGGCGGCTCGCCCGACTCGTCCCACATCACCGGGCCCGGGTGCAGCACCTCGTCGATGAAGCGGCTCGGCTCCTCCTCGGGCTCGGCGGCCGCCGGCTCCTCGGTGGACGGCACGGCGGGGGTGGCCTCGACGAGCACCTCGGCGGCCCGCACCACGCCCATGGCGAGCGGCAACACGGGGAGGTCGGGGCGCGGCCCCGCCAGCCGGAGCCGACAGCGCCCGGCCGGCACGTCGACCCCCCGCCACGGCGTGGCGCCGTTCCCGTCACCGACGGCCTCCCCGTCGGCGCCGAGGAGCTCGACGTCGCCCCGGAGCAGGGCGTGCACGCCGGCGTCGTCCCGGAAGACCACCGCCATGGTCGGCATCGCGTCGAGGCCGATCTCCGAGAGCCGCTGGGTGAGCTGGGACGCGGACCCGGCCGAGAGCACCCGCCGCCACACTTCGGCGACCATGCCCGCGGCGCGGGCGGGCGCGGGTTCGAGCACGACGAGGGCCGCGGGCGCGGCGATGAGGGTCCATTCGCCCGGCAGGTAGCTCACCGACCAGGCGTCGTCGATGAGGGTGGAGCTCGCCTCGTCCATGACGGGATCCTTCCGAACTCGGGCGGCGTCCGTTCGCCGCGGCCGCTCCATTCTCCCCCGGCTACGCGGTTGCCCGCCTCCCCCCGATTCCGCGGGACGCGGATCGGCGCCACGCCCCGGGGAGGACGTGGCGCCGATCGGGCACGGATTCCGCGGTCAGTCGACGCGCTGGGCCAGCGCCGCCTTCGCCGCGGCGAACCGGGCGATCGGGACGCGGAACGGCGAGCAGGACACGTAGCTGAGGCCGATCTCGTTGAACAACTGGATCGAGTCGGGGTCGCCGCCGTGCTCGCCGCAGACGCCGCACTTGAGGTTCGGCTTGGTCGCGCGGCCCTTCTCGACGCCGATGCCGACCAGCTGGCCGACGCCGTCGACGTCGATCGAGGCGAACGGGTTCTTCGGCAGCACCTCGTCGGTGACGTAGGTGGTGAGGAAGCCGTTCTCAGCGTCGTCGCGGCTGATGCCCATGGTCGTCTGGGTGAGGTCGTTGGTACCGAAGCTGAAGAAGTCGGCCTCCTCGGCGATCTGGTCGGCGACCAGGGCCGCCCGCGGCAGCTCGATCATCGTGCCGACGGTGTACGGGAGGTTCTTCCCCGCCTTGGCGAACTCGTCCTCGACCGCCTTCTCGACGATCTCCCGCTGGTTCGCGAGTTCGGCCTTGAGGGCGACGAGCGGGATCATGATTTCGATGCCGACCGTCTCCCCCTCCCGGTCGAGCACCGCCAGCGCCGCGCGGATGATCGCCCGGGCCTGCATGTCGGGGATCTCCGGGTAGAGCATGCCGAGCCGGCAGCCGCGGGTGCCGAGCATCGGGTTCTGCTCGTGCAGCTTCTTGACCTGCGACAGCGTCGCCTTCTCCCGCTCGATCTCGGCCGGGTCGCCGCCGGTGAGCTCGAGCTTCTGCACCAGCAGGCTCTGCTCGACGAGGTTGGGCAGGAACTCGTGCAGCGGCGGGTCGAGCAGCCGGACGGTGACGGGCAGGCCCTTCATCGCGGTGAAGATCGCCTCGAAGTCCTCCTGCTGCATCGGCAGGATCTTCTCGAGGGCGGCCGCCCGCTTCTCCGGGGTGTCAGCGATGATCATCTCGCGGACCGCCGGGAGCCGCTCGGGCACGAGGAACATGTGCTCGGTGCGGCACAGGCCGATGCCCTCGGCCCCCAGCTCCCGCGCCTTCGAGGCGTCCTCGAAGTTGTCGGCGTTGGCGCGGACGCCGAGCGTGCGCACCTCGTCGGCCCACTGCACCACCCGCTGGAAGTCGTCGTTGATCTGCGGCGGGATGAGGTTGATCGCCTCGCCGAACACCTCGCCGGTCGAGCCGTCGAGGGTCATCACGTCGCCCTCGTGGAACACGTGCTCGCCGATGGTGAGGGTCTTGCCGACCGGGTCGATGCGGATGCCGGCGGCACCGGCGACGCACGGCTTGCCCATGCCGCGGGCGACCACGGCCGCGTGCGACGTCATGCCGCCGTGGGCCGTGAGCACGCCCTGGGCCACGATGACGCCGTGGATGTCGTCGGGCGTCGTCTCGTAGCGCACGAGGATGACGGGCTCACCCTTGCCACCGCGGTCGGCGGCGATGTCGGCGTCGAAGACGATCTCGCCGACGGCCGCACCGGGGGACGCCGGCAGGCCCTTGGCCACCGGCGGCTTGCCGTGGTTGGGGTCGATCGCGGGGTGCAGGAGGTGGTCGAGCTGCTCCGGTTCGATCCGGCGCAGGGCCTCCTCGCGCGTGATGATGCCCTCGTCGACCATGTCGGACGCCACCTTGAGCGCGGCGGCGGCGGTGCGCTTGCCGTTGCGGGTCTGCAGCAGGTAGAGCTGGCCGTCCTGGACGGTGAACTCCATGTCCTGCATGTCCTTGTAGTGGTGCTCCATCTTGGTCATCGTGTCGACGAGCTGCTCGTAGGCCTGCGGGAGCACGTCGTTCATCTCCGACAGGTGCCGCGGGGTCCGGATGCCGGCGACGACGTCCTCACCCTGCGCGTTGACGAGGAACTCGCCGTAGAGCTCCTTCTCACCGGTGGAGGGGTTGCGGGTGAAGCAGACCCCGGTCGCCGAGGTGTCGCCCATGTTGCCGAACACCATCTGCATGACGTTGACCGCGGTGCCGAGGTTGGCGGAGATGCCGTTGGCCTTGCGGTAGACGTCGGCGCGGGGGTTGAGCCAGCTGCGGAACACCGCGTTGATCGCGCGGATGAGCTGCTCGCGCGGGTCGGAGGTCCACTCGGAACCGAGGTGGTCGAGGGCGATCCTCTTGAACCGGTCGACGAGCTCCTTGAGGTCGTCGGCGTCCAGGTCGGTGTCCTGCGCGGCGCCCTTCTCGTCCTTGAGGGCGGTGAGGGCGTCCTCGAAGTCGTGCGGGGGGATGCCCTCGACGACCTCGCCGTACATCTGGATGAAGCGGCGGTAGCAGTCGTAGGCGAAGCGCTCGTTGCCCGACTCGGCTGCGACCGCCTTGACCGACTCGTCGCTGATGCCGAGGTTGAGGATGGTGTCCATCATGCCGGGCATGGAGACGACCGCACCCGAGCGCACCGACAGCAGCAGCGGCTTCTCGGACGCCCCCAGCGTGCGGCCGGTGCGCTCCTCGAGCCGCTTGAGCCCCTCGGCGACCTCCTCGGCCAGCCCATCGGGCCACTCCCCGTTGCGCTTCATGGTCTCGACGCTCGCGACGGTCGTCACGGTGAAGGCGTCCGGTACGGGTACCCCCAGGCGGTTCATCTCGGCCACCCCGGCGCCCTTGCCGCCGAGAAGGCTCTTCATCGACGCGTCGCCCTCCGAGAGGTCGTACACGTAACGGCTGTCAGACATGAAAACTCCTTCGTTTCCGTCTCTTTGTCGAGTTGTCCAAGACCGCTTGCCACAGTCCTTGTGCGGCGGTGCGCCCAGTCTGCCGTGCGCCGGTGATGCTGCTGAAGGCACCGTCTCACCTGCGCCGTGGCTGCGGTGCCAGGTCGGGGAGTCGTCAGCAGCATCAACGGTGCACGCCGGGGTGCGCCGCCGGGGTCCACACTCTCACGCCCGGACCTCGTTGTGAGCGGGGGGTCGCCGAAAATCCGGCAACGACGACGACATTGCCGCTGGTCGCGACGCTGTGGGAACGCAGGACGCGGTACCGGGCGGGACGCCCTCCAGATTCCCGGGCGCGCAAGGGGGTCGGGTGCGGCGGTGGCTCATCCCCCCGCTTCGCGACCGGCGATCGGACGGCCCGGACGGGTCAGGGGGTCATGCTGATGCTGCCCGCGGGGATGCGCAGGTGCGCGCCGACCCGTCGGGCCCGCTGGTCGACGAGGTCGATGACGCGCACCGCGGCCTCCTCGAGGGCCAGGCCGGTGGTGTCGATGATCGGGCAGCCGAGCCGGCGCTGGATGCGTCCGACCTCGTCGAGTTCGGCGTAGATGGACGCGAGGTTCGCGTAGCCGTCCTTGATCCCGAACCCGCCGAGGCCGCGCACCCGCCGGTTGCGGATGGCCTGCAGCCGCTCGGCGTCGATGGTCAGCCCGACGATGCGCCACCGGTCGACGCCGAACAACTCCTTCGGCGGGTCGATGCCCGGCACGAGCGGCACGTTGACCACCTTGTAGCCGAGGTAACCGAGGTAGATCGACAGCGGCGTCTTGCCGCTGCGGGAGGCGCCGACGAGACAGATGTCGCACTCCCGCAGGGCCTCGGGCATCGCCCCGTCGTCGTTGCGGATCGCGAACTCCATCGCCGAGATCCGCACGAAGTAGTCCGCCTCGACCCCGACCGGACGCCGCATCACCTCGTCCGCGGTACGCCCGGAGGCCTGCTCGAAGGCGTGGATCGCCGGGCCGAGGAGGTCGGCGTGCGGCACCGGGATCTCGTCGCACGCGAGCCGTACCAGTTCCCTCAGCTGCTGGTCGACCAGCGTGTACAGGACGACCCGGCGTCCGGGGGTCTCGCGGAGCGCGTGGAAGATCTCGAAGAGGTCCTTGAGCGAGGTGATCCGCGGGTGGCGGATCAGCTGGAAGGTCTCGTCGGGGAACTGGGTCTCGACGACGCGCGCGATCCGCGCCCCGGTCTCACCGGTGGAATCGGCGATCACGTGGATCTCCAGCGCCTCAGTCACGCCGCCAACGGTACTGCCGCGGGGTCCGACGGCCGGCTCGGGGCCCGCCCGGGCCGGGCGGGAGTTCTCGACGCCGGGGCGGGACTTCTCTGCCGATTCCGCGTAGCGATCGCCCGCCCCAGCAGAGATCGCCCGCCCCTCGGGCCTGACCCTCCAGACCCGGGCACCCCGCCCCCCGGGGGCCGGATGCGGTTGGATGGCGGGATGCAGCTGGACCCCGTCGACCGCCTCGTCCTCGACGAGTGGGACGCCGCCGGCGGCGCGTCCGACCGGGTCGTCGTCGTCGACGCGCCCGAGCTCGCCGCGGAGGTCGCGGCGCGCGGCGTCCCCACCCTGGCCTTCTGCGACGACATCCGCGATGAGCGGCGGTTGCCCCACGCCGTGACGGTGGTGACACCGGACGCCGCACTCTCCCCCGCCCCGACCGTCGCCCTGCTCCGCCTGCCCAAGGCGCTCGGGGCGCTCGACGAGGTGGCGGGCTGGTTGGCCCGGGACGCCGACCCCGATCTCGCCCTGTTCGCCGGCGGGCGGATCAAGCACCTCACCCGGGGCATGAACGACGTGCTCGCACGGCACTTCGCCGAAGTGTCCGCCAGCCTCGGACGGCAGAAGTCGCGCGTGCTCCGGGGACGCCGCCCGACCCCGGCCCCCGCCACCTGGCCCCGCAGCCGTCGCCACGACGACCTGGACCTCACCGTCAGTGCCCACGGCGCGACCTTCGCGGGCGCCGCCGTCGACCCGGGTACCCGGCTGCTGCTGGCCTCGCTCGACGCCATCGCCCGTGACCCGGCCGAGCGCGCCGCCGACATCGGGTCGGGCAACGGCGTCATCGCGGCGCTCCTCGCCCGGCGCATCCCCGGGGCGCGCGTGGACGCCGTCGACACCAGCTGGGCGGGGGTTGAGGCGACCCGTGAGACCGCCGCCGCCAACGGGCTCGACCTCGCCGTCCACCGCGACGACGGCCTCGCGCCGTTCCCCGATCACAGCCTCGACCTCGTCGTCACCAACCCGCCGTTCCACGTGGGCACCGCCAAGGAGTCGACCGCGACCCTCGCGATGTTCGCGGACGCCGCCCGCGTGCTGCGACCGGGGGGCCGGTTCTGGTGCGTGTTCAACTCCCACCTACCCTGGGCGCGAGCTCTGGGCGACCTCGGCCCGACCCGGATCGTCACCCGCTCGCCGAAGTACACGCTGACCCGCACCGTCGCCCGCTGACGGCGGCCGCCCGACCGGAAGGACCCCGATGGCGCGACGCCTCACCCGCACCGGGTGGGTGCCCAACCAGCACGGTGCCTGGGCCATCCTCGTGGTGCCGGTGCTCGTCGGCATCGTCGAGCGGGCGCGGGCCGGCGGCCTGCGCGGCTGGACCTGGCCGCTGGTCGTCTGCTGGCTGGTGGGCTACTTCGCCTTCTTCGCCGCGGGCCTCTGGCTCAAGGCCCCCGCCCGGCGCCGCGCCACATACGTGCGTCCGCTCCTGACCTACGGCGCGATCTCGGCCGGGTGCGGTGTCGTCGCCCTCGTGTGGCAGGGCGGCAGCCTGGCCTGGTGGCTGCCGGTGTTCGCCCCGATCGTCGCGGTCACCTCGTGGCTCACCGCCCGCCGGCGGGACCGCGACCTGCTCAGCGGCGTCCTCACCGTGACGGCGTCCGCCCTCATGCTGCCGGTGCTGCGGTGGACCAACCCCGGGACCGCCCTCTCGCACCTCGGCGGCTGGGACGGTCTCGACACCGTGCTCGTCTGGGCCTACTTCGTCGGCACGGTGCTCTACGTCAAGACGATGATCCGCGAGCGGGGCCACCGCCCGTGGTGGCTCGCCTCGATCGGTTGGCACGCCGGGTGGCTGGCCGCGGTTCTCGCGGTCGCCGCGGTCACCGCCGATCCCTGGTGGGCGCTCACCCTCGCCCTCGCCCTGGGCCGGGCGGTCGGCGTCCCTTGGCTGGCCGCCCGCGGACGCCGCATCGGCCCTCGCCAGATCGGCGTCGCCGAGATCGCCCTCGTCGCGCTCGTCGTCGTCTCCGCCCTCGTGCTGCCGGCGCCCACGACCT
>JAJYQH010000289.1 GCA_021794705.1 Actinomycetes bacterium
CGTGGCCGCCAATTCCCGGCTGCGGACCCTGCTGGAGGAGCGGTGCCAGGCCGTCGGGGTGACGCTCCGCCGGCCGCGTCCGAGGCTGTGCACCGACAACGGGGCGATGATCGCCGCCCTCACCACCCAGGTGGTGCTCGCCGGCGGCCGCCCGTCGAGCATGGACATCGGCGCCGACTCGGGCCTGCCGGTGTCGACCATTCTCGTCTGAGCCCCCGCCCGGCATGCCCTACACCCCGATCCTCGCCACGCTCGGGTACGTCGTGGACGCCGAGCGGCGGCGGGTGCTCCTCGTGCACCGCACGGCCCGCCCTCATGACGAGCAGTTCGGGCTGTACAACGGGCTGGGCGGCAAGCTCGAGCCCGACGAGGACGTCGTCGCGGGCCTCCGCCGCGAGATCCGGGAGGAGGCGGGCATCGAGGCGACCGAGCTCACGCTGCGCGGCACGCTCAACTGGCCCGGATTCGACTCCCAGGGGCGCGACTGGTTCGGCTTCGTGTTCCTCGTCACCGGCCACACCGGGCAGCCGGCTGAGCGGAGCCCCGAGGGGGAGCTGAGCTGGGTCGAGCTCGATCGCCTCGCCCACCTGCCCCTGTACGAGGGCGACCGATTGTTCCTCCCGCTGGTCTTCGACCCTGCCGTCAGCCAGTTCCACGGCGTCCTGCACTACGACGGACGGCGCCTCGCCTCGCACCACATCGAGGTCCTGCGCTCGTGAGCCGCCACCCCAAGGGGTGGGATGGCCGCGGTCAGGGGCAGGTGCGGCCGTCCCGGGTGCCCGACTCCGGCCACGATGGCTGTGTCGGGGCCACTCTTGGGACCCCGGCGACTCGAGTCCTGTCGCATCCAGGCGACCGGATTCCCGACCGGAAGGCAGGCATCATGACTGCACGCATCGGAGGGCCGATCGCCCTCATCGTCATCGGGCTCGTCCTCAGGTACGCCGTCGCCGACAGCGTGAGCGGCATCAATCTCCCGATGATCGGCCTCATCATCGCCGCCGCGGGTCTGCTGTGGCTGATCCTCGAGCTGGTCATCAACCGGCCCCGCAGCCGGGTGGTGCGCTCCACCACCAACGTCCAGGGCACCACGCCCGCCGAGGACACCCGGGTGGAGCGGGAGATCCGTCGCGACGAGATCTGAGCCAGGGAGCCTCGGAGTCGCCGGGACGCCCCGGCGGCCCTCCCCTGAACTGTCCCCGACGAAGTCGTGGGCCCGCCGTCGCCTGCGGTTCAATGGGTCCCGATGCGCGCGAACCAGCTGAGCACCGCCGACCAGCAGCGGCTGCGACACCTCCGCCGGATGAAGACGCTGGCCCTGAGCCTGCTCGTCATCGCGGCGATCATCTACCTCGCCACCCTCCCGGTCGCCCAGGGCGGCGGGTGGGGGTGGGTGAACACCGGCGCCGAGGCGGCGATGGTCGGCGCCATGGCCGACTGGTTCGCCGTCACGGCCCTCTTCCGCCACCCCCTCGGCCTCCCGATCCCGCACACCGCCATCGTCCCCACGAAGAAGGACGAGATCGCGCTCAGCCTCGAGGACTTCTTCACCGAGAACTTCCTCACCGAGGAGATCGCGCGTGACCGGCTGGCGGCCGCCAACCTGGGGTTGCGCGTCGGGCGGTGGCTCCAGGACGAGGGGCACGCCGCCCGCGTCAGCACCGAGTTCACCCGCATCGCGCGCGCCGGGGTGGCGCGGGTCGGTGACGACGACGTCCGTGGGCTCGTCGACGACGTCGTCATGCCGCGGCTGGCCCGCGAGCCGATGGCGTCGCTGGCCGGCGACCTCCTGTCGGCGGTCGTCGCCGACGGCGCCCATCGGGGCTTCGTCGATCTCGTCGTGCGCGAGGTCCGCGACTGGCTGACCCGCCACCCCGACAGCTTCAAGCGGATGGTCGCCAACCGGGCCCCCTGGTGGGCCCCGGACGCCGTCAGCACCCGGATCGTCGACTGGACCTACAACAACGCCCTCGACTGGGCGCAGTCGATTCTTGACGACCCGAACCACCAGACCCGCCAGTCGATCGACGACCTGCTGCTGCGCGTCGCCGACGACCTCCAGCACGACCCCGATGTGCAGGCCCGGGCCGAGGCCCTCAAGTCCCGCCTGCTCACCCATCCGCAGCTCGCCGAGTCGGCGATCAACGTGTGGCACACGGTTCGCGACAGCCTCGCGGCGTCCCTCGACGACCCGAACTCCCGGGTGCACGCCCGCGTCCGCCAGGCCCTCACCGACCTCGGGACGACCCTCGTCACCAACGACGCGCAGCGCGCCCGGCTGGAGACCCGCATCGCCGACATCGTCGCCTTCTTCGTCAACACCTACGGCGGGGAGGTGTCGAGCATCATCAGCCACACCATCCAGCGCTGGGACGGCGAGGAGGCGTCACGCCGGATCGAGCTGCACGTGGGCCGCGACCTCCAGTTCATCCGGATCAACGGCACGGTGGTCGGCTGCCTCGTCGGGCTGCTCATCCACGCGGTGACGGTGCTCGTGCGGTGAAGGCCGTCGCACCGTGATCGACCCCGAGCGCCTGCTCACTCCCGAGGGGGAACGGGCGATCGCGCTCGCGGCCGAGCAGGCCGACCCCGGCTCGCTCGCCGCCGCCACCGCCCTGCGCCGCCACGTCGAGCCCGACCTCGCCGCCGCCGCGCTCGACCAGGCCGCCCTCCGTCGGCGCGCCCGTGCCAAGTTCGGCCCTGCCGCCGACCGCATGCTGCTCACAGCGCATGGAACCGAGCAGGCGACGCGTCCGACGGTGGCCGCGTGGCGCGCACGGAGGATCGCGGCGTCCGGGGTGCACACGGTCGTCGACCTCGGCTGCGGCCTGGGTGCCGACGCCCTCGCGTTCCACGCGGCGGGCCTCGACGTCGTCGCCGTCGAGCGCGACCACTGCACCGCGGTCTTCGCCCGGCACAACCTCGCCGGACGCGCGCGCGTCATCGAGGGGGACGCCGTCGCGGAGCTGCCCGGCCTGGTCGCCGGCCGCGACCCCGCGTCCGTCGCCGTCTTCTGCGACCCCGCCCGGCGTACCGAGCGTGGGCGCACGTGGCGGGTCGACCAGTTCAGCCCCCCGTGGGACTTCGTCGTCTCGGTGCTCCGGGAGTTCCCGGTGGCCTGCGTCAAGCTCGGGCCCGGACTGCCGCTCGACCTCGTGCCCGACGACGTCGAGGCGCGGTGGATGAGTGAGGCGGGCGATGTGGTCGAGGCCGCGCTGTGGCGGCTCCCGGACGCCGCTCCCGGCCGGTCGGTGACCCTCCTGCCCCAGGACCTGTCCGTCGGCCCCGCGATCGCACCCGGTGAGCCGCCCGTCGGGGACCTGAACCGCTATCTCGTCGAACCCGACGGCGCGCTGCTGCGGGCCGGACTCACGGCGTCGGTGTTCCCCGGCTGGGCGCAACTCGCGCCGGGCCTCGGCTATCTCACCGGCGACCGGCCCGTCGACTCCCCCTGGGGCGAGACCTTCGAGGTGCTCGAGGTGCTCGACCCGGGGGAGAAGTCGCTCCGGCAGTGGGTGCGGGCGAACCGGGTCGGCACGCTCGAGATCAAGAAGCGGGCTGTCGACCTCGACCCCGCGGCGCTCCGCCGCCGGCTCAAGCCCGCCGGCCCGGGGACGGCCACCCTCGTCCTCACGCCGACCACGCGGGGGACGAGGGCGCTCGTCGTGCGGCGGTTCCGCGGGAAGGACGCCGAGTGAGCGCCGACCGCGCAGCGTGGGCCGCGGAACTCCTCGCGATGTTCGATCCCGACGCGCCGGAGATCTCCCGCGACCGGCTGCTGGCGCTGGCCGCCTCGACGAGCGATCCGGCAGCCCGCGCCGTCGCCCTCACCGGGGCGGCCCGGGCCGCGGGACTCGCCGGTGACGAAGAGCACGCCGCCGCCTGGCTCGACGAGGGGTCCGAGCAGTCGGCGGACGTCGAGGTCGGCGTCCGGGTGGTCCTCGAGCGGGGGAGGCTGCTGCGCACAGCGGGGGATCCCACTGCCGCGCGTGAGTGCTTCGAGCGGGCACTCACCCTGTGCGGCGACACGCTCGACGTCACACCGCTCGGCGGGCTGATCATCGACGCGCTGCACATGATCGCTGTCACCGTCGAGGAGCCCGAGAGGCAGGTCGACCTCACCCGTCGGGCGCTCGACCTCGCTGCGGCCAGCGCCGACCCTTTCGCCCGGCGCTGGCGGCCGTCCCTGCTCAACAACCTGGGCTGCGCCCTCGTGGACGCCGGCAGGCCCGGCGAGGCGCTTCCCGCGTTCACCGAGGCCCTTCGCCTCCGGGAGGCCGCGGGTGACCGGCGGGCGACCCAGGTCGCCCGGTGGATGGTCGGCTGGGGACTGCGCCTGGTCGGTCGTACCGAAGAGGCCCGGGCCGTCCAGGAACGACTGCTGGAGGAACTCCACGCCGACGGGATCGACGACGTCCACGTCCTGCGTGAACTCGCGCTCCTGGCCGCCGGCGACTCGCCCGGCTGGCACTCGGGTTGAAGGAGTGCTAACCCGGGTATAGATTCAGCGTTGGCACTCACCCCGTGAGTCTGCCAACGGACGGGACGGCACCGCGACGACGCCCCGACCGGCAACCTGTTCCAGCCGGGCGAACCGGCGCGACCTGCACATCACCGTCGGCCGCGGTCTTCCGCGCCGATGCGCACTAGTCAGAAAGGTTTTTGACGTGGCAACCACGATCAAGCCGCTCGAGGACCGGATCCTCGTTCAGCCTCTCGAAGCCGAGCAGACGACCGCCTCGGGCCTGGTCATCCCCGACACCGCGAAGGAGAAGCCGCAGGAGGGCAAGGTCATCGCCACCGGCCCCGGCCGCTTCAACGACAACGGAGAGCGTGTTCCCCTCGATGTGGCCGTCGGCGACGTCGTGAT
The DNA here is from genome assembly GCA_021794705.1 of Actinomycetes bacterium. Taxonomy (GTDB): domain Bacteria; phylum Actinomycetota; class Actinomycetes; order Propionibacteriales; family Propionibacteriaceae; genus JAJYQH01. The sequence continues at coordinate 4,871 of JAJYQH010000289.1, forward strand.
CTTCAGCAAGTACGGCGGCACCGAGGTGAAGTACGACGGGCAGGAGTACCTGCTGCTCAACGCCCGCGACATCCTCGCCATCGTCAGCAAGTAGTCCCCGGCGGGGTGCGGGTCATCCGCCCGCACCCCGGCCACCCGGTTTTTCACGCCGCCAGCCGCAGCCACAGGCGCACCCCCACCGGGTGCACTCCGACCCGAAGCAGAAGGAATTCCGTCCGATGCCCAAGATTCTCCAGTTCGACGAGGAAGCCCGCCGCTCGCTCGAGCGCGGCGTCGACATCCTCGCCAACACCGTGAAGGTGACCCTCGGCCCGAAGGGCCGTTACGTCGTCCTCGACAAGCAGTGGGGCGCCCCCACGATCACCAACGACGGCGTCACCGTCGCCCGTGAGGTTGAGCTGAGCGACCCCTACGAGAACCTCGGCGCCCAGCTCGCCAAGGAGGTCGCCACCAAGACCAACGACGTCGCCGGCGACGGAACCACTACCGCCACCGTGCTGGCCCAGGCCCTGGTGCACGAGGGCCTGCGCGCCGTGGCGTCCGGCTCCAACCCCATCGCCCTGAAGCGCGGCATCGACAAGGCCGTCTCGGCCGTCGAGGACGAGCTGAAGTCGATCGCCAAGCAGGTCGAGACGACCTCCGACATGGCCAACATCGCCACCATCTCGTCCCGCGACGAGCAGATCGGCGCCCTCATCGCCGACGCGTTCGACAAGGTCGGCAAGGACGGCGTCATCACCGTCGACGAGTCGCAGACCTTCGGCACCGAACTCGACTTCACCGAGGGCATGCAGTTCGACAAGGGCTACCTGTCGCCGTACTTCGTCACGGACGCCGACCGGATGGAGGCCGTCCTCGACGACCCCTACATCCTCATCAACTCCGGCAAGATCAGCTCGATGAACGACCTGCTGCCGCTGCTCGAGAAGGTCATCGCGGCCAAGGGCATCCTGTTCATCGTCGCCGAGGACGTCGACGGCGAGGCGCTGTCGACCCTGGTCGTCAACAAGATCCGGGGCACCTTCACCTCGGTAGCGGTCAAGGCCCCGGCCTTCGGCGACCGCCGCAAGGCCATGCTCGAGGACATCGCGATCCTCACCGGCGGCCAGGTGGTCGCCCCCGAGGTCGGCCTCAAGCTCGACCAGGTCGGGCTCGAGGTGCTGGGCCGCGCCCGCCGGATCGTCGTCACCAAGGACAACACGACGATCGTCGACGGCGCCGGCGACAGTGCGGCGGTCCAGGGCCGGGTGCAGCAGCTGCAGGCCGAGATCTCCCGCTCCGACTCCGACTGGGACCGCGAGAAGCTGCAGGAGCGGGTCGCCAAGCTCGCCGGCGGCGTCTGCGTCATCAAGGTCGGCGCGGCCACCGAGGTCGAGCTCAAGGAGAAGAAGCACCGCATCGAGGACGCCGTGTCGGCCACCCGCGCGGCCATCGAGGAGGGCATCGTCGCCGGTGGTGGCGCTGCGCTCATCCACGCGGCCAAGGTGCTCGACGGCGGCCTCGGCCTCACCGGTGACGAGAAGGTCGGCGTGCACATCGTGCAGAAGGCCGTCGTGGAGCCGCTGCGCTGGATCGCCGAGAACGGCGGCGAGCCGGGCTACGTCATCGTCAGCAAGGTCTCCGAGATGAAGCCGGGCGAGGGCTACAACGCCCGCACCGGCGTCTACGAGAACCTGCTCGAGTCGGGCGTCATCGACCCGGTCAAGGTCACCCGGTCGGCGCTGGCCAACGCGGCGTCCATCGCCTCGCTGCTGCTCACCACCGAGACCCTCGTGGTCGACAAGCCCGAGGACGAGAAGGCCGACGCTCACTGAGCCGACCACTGAGGCACCCGTGGGGGCCCGTCGCTGCGGCGGCGTGGCCCCCACGCGCGTCCTTGGGCGGCGTACGACCCGTCCTCCGCGGCGTACAAGATGTGGGACCCGGCCCCACATCTCGTACGCCGTCAGTCATCTTGTACGCCGACGGGGCGGGGGAGGGCGCCGCTAGCCGGGGCCCGGCCGGTGACAGGGACGCCGGTCGGCGTGGCGTAGCATGGGGGCTCCCCCGGAGCCGTTGACGGAAAGGTGTGTCGTGACCGAACAAACCGCTCTGACCGGTTCGGGAGTTCCGGACAAGTTCGCGATGCTGGGTCTCACCTACG
>JAJYQH010000064.1 GCA_021794705.1 Actinomycetes bacterium
CGCCGCCGAGCTCGCCCGCCGCGCCGCCGACCTCGACCCCGAGCTGCGCGGGGCCTTCGAGGAGTCCATCCGCCGGCGCCGGGAGGTGTGCCGCAGGGGGGAGGCCGAGGCGGCCGAGACCACCGTCCGGCTGGCCGACGGCGCCACCGTCACCACCCGGATCCTGCCCGTCGGGCGGGTCGGCCTCTACGTGCCCGGGGGACTGGCGCCGCTCGCGTCGTCGGTGATCATGAACGTCGTCCCCGCTCAGGAGGCGGGGGTCGGCTCGATCGCGGTCGCCTCGCCGCCGCAGGCGGAGTTCGGCGGCCTCCCGCACCCGAACATCCTGGCCCTGTGCCACCTGCTCGGGGTGGACGAGGTCTACGCGGTCGGGGGCGCGCAGGCGATCGCGATGTTCGCTCACGGCGTGGAGGGCCTGTGCGAGCCCGTCGACCTCGTCACCGGGCCCGGCAACATCTACGTCGTGGCCGCCAAGCGGGCCCTGCGGGGCATCGTCGGCATCGACTCCGAGGCCGGGCCGACCGAGATCGCCGTGCTCGCCGACGACAGCGCCGACCCTGCCTTCGTCGCCGCCGACCTCGTCTCCCAGGCCGAGCACGACCCGATGGCCGCCTCGGTGCTGGTGACCGACTCGCCCGGGCTCGCCGCGGCCGTGGACGCCGAGGTCGAGCGCCAGGCCGGCACCACCCTGTACGTCGACCGGGTGCGCACCGCACTCACCGGTCCGCAGTCGGCGATCGTGCTCGTGCGCGACCTCGACCAGGGACTCGACGTGGTCAACGCCTACGCGGCCGAGCACCTCGAGATCCAGACCCGGGACGCCGCGGCCGTCGCCGCCCGGGTCCGCAACGCCGGGGCCGTGTTCGTCGGCCCGTGGGCGCCGGTCTCGCTCGGCGACTACTCGGCGGGATCGACGCACGTGCTGCCCACCGCGGGGGCGGCCCGGCACTCGTCCGGCCTCACGGTGCGCAGCTTCATGAAGGCGGTGCACGTCATCGACTACACCCGCGACGCGCTCGCCGACGTGGGCCCGGGCGTCGAGGTGTTCGCGCGGGCCGAGCGGCTGGAGGCGCACCGCTCGGCGATCAGCGTCCGGCTGGCCGCAGCGGTGGGGGACGCCGAATGATCTCGCTCTCCGACCTCCCGCTGCGACCCGAACTCGTGGGCCAGGAGCCGTACGGCGCGCCGCAGCTCGACGTGCCCGTGCGGCTCAACGTCAACGAGAACCCGTACCCGCCCTCGCCCGCGGTCCGCGAGGAGATGGGGCGCGCCCTGGTGTCCTCGGTGGGCCACCTCAACCGCTACCCCGACCGCGAGGCGTGGCAGCTGCGCCGCGACCTCGCCGCCTACCTGGGCTTCGGGCTCGGCCCCGAGAACATCTGGGCGGCCAACGGGTCCAACGAGGTGATGACCCACCTCCTCGGCGCCTTCGGCGGCCCGGGGCGGTCGCTGCTCACGTTCACGCCCACCTACTCGATGTACCCCGAGTACGCGCGCGACACCCACACGACCTACCTCACCGTGCCCCGGCACGACGACTACACCCTGGACGCCGACCTCGTCTGCGCGGCGATCGAGACCCACCGTCCGACGGTCGTGCTCATCACCACGCCGAACAACCCCACGGGCACCGCGACCCCGATCGCGGTGATCGAGGAGGTGTGCACCCGGCACCCCGAGGTCGTCGTGGTCGTCGACGAGGCCTATCAGGAGTTCACCGAGGTCCCTGACGACTCCGCCCTCGCGCTGCTGCCGCGGTTCCCGCTGCTCGTCGTCTCGCGGACGATGAGCAAGGCCTTCGCGTTCGCGGGCGGCCGGCTCGGGTACTTCGCCGCGACCCCGGCGATCGTCGACGCGTGCCGCATCGTCCGGCTGCCGTACCACCTGTCGGCGCAGACCCAGGCGATCGCCCGGGTCGCGCTGGCCCATGCCCCCGAGATGCTCGGCCGGGTGGACGAGCTGCGCGCGACGGGGCAGGCCGTGCAGCGCTGGCTGCGGATCCACGGCCTCGACGTCGTCGACAGTGCGGCCAACTTCTGCCTGTTCGGCCGCTTCGCCGATCGGCACGCGGTGTGGCAGGGGTTGCTCGACCACGGCGTGCTCGTCCGCGAGACGGGCCCCGCCGGGTTCCTCCGGGTGTCGTTCGGCACGCCGGAGGAGATGAAAGCCTTCCGGGAGGCCCTGCTCGAGGTGCTCCCCGGTGCCACCAGGATGAAAGGGACCGACCATGACGCGTAGGGCCTCCGTCGAGCGGGTGACCAGCGAGTCGCACGTGCGGGTCTCCCTCGACCTCGACGGCACGGGTGAGAGCAGCATCAGCACGGGCGTCGGCTTCTACGACCACATGCTCACCGCCCTCGCCCGCCACTCCGGCATCGACCTCGAGGTCGAGACCACCGGCGACGTGCACATCGACGGGCACCACAGTGTCGAGGACACCGCCATCGCGATCGGCCAGGCGCTGGGACAGGCGCTCGGCGACAAGCGGGGAATCATCCGCTTCGGCGACGCGGTGGTGCCGCTCGACGAGGCGCTCGCCCAGTGCGTCGTCGATGTCGCGGGCCGGCCGTACGTCGTCTGCACGGGCGAGCCGGACGCCCAGGCGTACGTCCGCATCGGCGGCAGCGGTGTTCCCTACGCCGGGTCGATGACCCGCCACGTCGTCGAGTCGCTCGCCGTCAACGCCGGCCTCTGCGTGCACCTGCGCCTGCTCGCGGGCCGCGACCCGCACCACATCGCCGAGGCCCAGTACAAGGCGCTCGCCCGCGCGCTGCGCACCGCGCTGGCCCCCGACCCCCGCATCCCGGGCCTGGTGCCCAGCACCAAGGGCAGCCTGTGACCCCGGACGCCGCCGGCGTCCGGGTCGGGGTGCTCGACTACGGCTCGGGCAACCTGCACTCCGCGTGCCGGGCGCTGGCCGTGGCCGGTGGCGACGTCGTCCTGAGCGCCGACGGCGGCGAGCTGGGACGCTGCGACGCCCTCGTCGTGCCCGGCGTGGGGGCCTTCTCCGCGTGCATGGAGGGGCTCCGCGCGGTCGGGGGCGTCGGCATCGTCGCCGACTGGGTCGACAGCGGACGCCCGCTGCTCGGCATCTGCGTCGGACACCAGGTGCTCTTCGAGCACGGGGTCGAGCACGGCCGCGACGCCGAGGGCCTCGGCGTCTTCCCCGGCACCGTCGAACGGCTCACGTCCGCGCGGCTCCCGCACATGGGCTGGAACCTCGTCGAGACCGCGCCGGGGTCGACCGCGTTCCGGGGGGTGGAGGCGGAGCGCTTCTACTTCGTGCACAGCTACGGGGTGCACACCCCGGTGCCCGGTGCCAGGGTCACCTGGTGCGAGCACGGGGGCGACCGGTTCGTCGCCGCCGTGGAACGCGGAGCCGTCACGTCCACCCAGTTCCACCCGGAGAAGTCGGGCGCGGCCGGCGGCCGCCTGCTGCGCAACTGGATCGGGTCCGTGCGGGCCTGACCCCGCCGGCCCACCGGGGGCGCCGGGGCGTCCCGGTTCGGTAAGGTTCCCCCGTGGAAACCTCGCGCGCACCGATCCCCCGTTCCCACGCCGGCGACCGGCACGCGCCACTGGTCCTGTTGCCGGCCGTCGACATCCAGCAGGGGCAGGCCGTCCAACTCGTGCAGGGTGTCGCCGGGTCGGAGAAGGTGTTCGGGGACCCGCTCGCGGCGGCCCGCCGCTGGCAGGAGCAGGGTGCCGAGTGGATCCACCTGGTCGACCTCGACGCCGCCTTCGGCCGCGGGTCCAACGCCGACATCACCGCCCGCATCGTCTCCGAGATGGGCATTACGGTCGAGCTGTCCGGCGGCATCCGCGACGACGCGAGCCTCCGGCGCGCCCTGGACGCCGGCGCGCGGCGGGTGAACATCGGCACCGCCGCCCTCGAGAACCCCGAGTGGTGCGAGCGGGTCATCGGCGAGTTCGGCGACCGGGTGGCCATCGGCCTCGACGTCCGCGGCACCCGGCTCGCTGCGCGCGGCTGGACCCAGGAGGGCGGCGACCTGTACGAGACGATCGAGCGGCTCAACGCCGCCGGCTGCCGGCGCTACGTCGTCACCGACGTCGCCAGTGACGGCATGCTCACCGGGCCCAACACCGACCTGCTCGCCGACGTGTGCGCGCGCACGGACGCCGCCGTCGTCGCCTCGGGCGGCATCTCCACCCTCGACGACCTCGCCGCCCTCTACGACATGGTCCCGCTCGGCGTCGAGGGGGCGATCATCGGCACCGCCCTCTACGTCGGGCGCTTCACCCTGCCGGACGCCCTCGAGGTGGCCGGCGGCGGCCGGGCGGGAGCGGCCCGATGACCACCGTCGACTCGAGCCGGGCCAGCGCCCTCGGCGTGGCCAACCCCCGCGCGAGCTTCGGCGACGCGGCGTCCACCCACACGCCGCCCCTGCTCACCGGCCGGTTGGAGGACCTGCTGGCCGACAAGCTCGTCGTGATGACCGGCGTCACCGGCTTCATCGGCGAACAGATCCTGTGGAAGGTGCTCACCGCCCTGCCCCGCACCCGCGCCGGCGTCCTCGTGCGCCCCAAGGGGTCGGTCTCCGCCCGCGAGCGGGTGATCTCGCTCGTCGGGAAGCCGATCTTCAAGCAGCTGCGCCAGCAGGCGGGCTCCGCGGAGGCCCTCGTCGACCAGCGGATCCTCGTCATCGAGGGCGACCTGCCGAACGTCCCCGACCTGCCCCGCGACATCGACGTGCTCATCCACAGCGCGGGCGACGTGTCGTTCGACCCCCCGATCGACGAGGCGTTCAAGACCAACGTCATCGGCACCCGGGCCCTGCTCGGCAAGCTGCTGGAAGCCTGCTCCGACGACACCGGCACCCTCGTGCGGGTGCCGCACTACGTGCACATCTCCACCGCGTACACCGCCGGACGCCGCCGCGGCGCGATCCCCGAGGCCGCGCACGTGCACAACGTCGACTACCGCGCCGAGACGGACGCCGCCCTGGAGATGAAGCAGTACATCGAGGCGCAGAGCCGCACGAGCGAGCAGCTCACCGCGTTGCGCAAGCAGGCCGAACGGCTGCACCGGCAGGCGGGCTTCCTCACCACCGCCCAGGACACCGAGCGCCGGCGCCAGGAGTGGGTGAAGCAGAAGCTCATCGAGGCCGGCACGGAGCGCGCGCGCAGCCTCGGCTGGACCGACGTGTACACCTTCGCCAAGGCGATGGGCGAGCGGGTGGTCACCGACCTGGGCCGCGACATCAAGGTGTCGATCGTCCGCCCCGCGATCGTCGAGTCCAGCCTCCACGACCCCTATCCCGGGTGGATCGAGGGGTTCAAGATGGCCGACCCGCTGATCCTCGCCTACGGGAAGGGCCAGCTGCAGGAGTTCCCGGCCAGCCCGGACGCCGTCATCGACATCGTCCCGTGCGACCACGTCGTCAACGCCATCCTCGCGGTGGCGGCGACCGAACCGGCCGTCGGCGCCCCCGAGTTCTACCACTCGTCGTCGGGCGCCCGGAACCCGCTCACCTTCCGCGGCATCTACGAGAACGTCCGCGAGTACTTCGGCAACCACCCCTACCAGGAGGGGGCGGACGCCGCCCCGCTCGCCGTGTGGAAGTTCCCGGGTGCCGAGCCGGTCGAGCGCATCCTCCAGGTGGCCGAGGCGGCCCAGAAGGTGGGGGAGCGGCTCATCTCGTACGCGCCGCGCTCCGACCGGGCGCGAAAGACCGCGCTTTTCCTCGACAAGCAGGGCAGGCAGCTGAGCTTCCTGCGCCGTTACCTGTCGCTGTACGGGGAGTACCTCCAGTCGGAGCTGCACTTCGTCGACGACTGCACCCTCGCCCTGCACCGGTCCCTCGACCCGGCGGACGTCGAGACCTTCGCCTTCGACACCGCGGCGGTCGACTGGCGCCACTACATGCAGGACATCCACATCCCGGCGATCACCAACCCGGTGCGCCGGCTGGAGGCGCTGCGCAAGCGCCGGGGCGGCCGCTCGACGACCTACCGCCAGCTGCAGCCCGCCGAACCCGGCACCGTCCTCGCGGCCTTCGACCTCGACGGCACCGTGATGGCCACCAATGTCATCGAGACCTACCTGTGGGCGCGCCTGCCCGAGCTGTCCCCGGCGGGACGGGTGCGGGAGGTCGCGAGCATCATCGCCCGCCTGCCCGGCTACCTCGGGGCCGACCGGCGCGACCGGTCGTCGTTCCTCCGATCGATCTACCGCCGCTACGAGGGCGCCGACATCGCCGCCCTCGAGCACGTCGTCGACACCCAGATGGCCCCGTTCGTCCTCGACCGGATGTCGCCCGAGGCGATCCGCCGCATCCGCGAGCACCGCGCGGCCGGGCACACGACGATCCTCATCACCGGCGTGATCCGGCAGCTCACCCGCCCCCTCGAGGGCCTGTTCGACGTCATCGTCGCGGCCGAACTCGCCACCGACACACACGGCCGGGCGACCGGCTTCCTCACCGGCCCGCCGATGGTCGGGGAGTCCCGCGCCGCGTGGCTGCGGCACTACGCCACGCTACACGGCGTCGATCTCGCCACGAGCTACGCCTACGCCGACAGCCACGTCGACCTGCCGATGCTCGACGTCGTCGGCAATCCCGTCGCCGTGAGCCCCGACATCGGGCTCATGCGCGCCGCCCGCCAGCGCGGCTGGTCGGTGGTCGACTGGCCGGCGTCCTCGCCGATCCCCCGCTGGAAGATGCCCTCCTGAAAGGAACCCCATGACCCGTCCGGGATTCACCCTCGAGGTCGACGAGCGCACCGGCCCGCTGCTGGTGGTGCAGGGCACGGGGGTGTCGATGCGGCGCTTCGGTCTCGGCACCCAGGTGGCCTATCCGGCCGACCCCACTCCCGCCGGCGACCCGCGCGCCGACGTCTCCGCCGCCCTCGACCGGCCGGTCGACGGGGAGCCGCTCGCGGCCCGGCTCACCCCCGCCACCCGGCTCACCGTCGTGGTGGGCGGTGGCGACCTCGTGCGACCCGCCATGGTCGACGACCTGCGCCGGGTC
>JAJYQH010000249.1 GCA_021794705.1 Actinomycetes bacterium
CACCCCCCACTCGACGAGCAGCCGGGCCACCGCATCGGGGAAGGCGACATCCCGCAGGGAGGGCAGGTCGGGGTCGTCCGGGTGGATCCACACGGCCACCTGCTGGTGCCCGTCGTCGAAGATCTCGGCCCGCTGGTCGCTGTGGCTCGGACCGCCCACGCGCACGCTGGCGCCGAGGAGCTCCACCCGCGGACCCTCGGGCCAGCGGACAGTCGCCGTGAAGGTGGCGGTCGTGGCCCGCTCGGGCTCGGTGTCGACGTGCTCGAGCCGCCACTGGCCGAGCGTGCCCCCGGCGCGCCCCGCGGCGGCCCTGAGCAGATCTCCGGCCTCGGGCCCGGTGAGCAGCCGGACGCCGTCCGCGTCCCGGTGCGCCATCGTCACCTCCCCCGCACGCTCACTCCGCGACCGCCCCGCTGGGCTCGTCGACCGCGGCGGGCGCCGGTTCCTCGCCCACGCGGGTGACGACGATCCACGCGGCGCGGCGTCCGTCGAGTTCGGTGACCGAGAAGCGGACGAGCGCCCGGTCGGGCAGGTTGAGCGGGTTGGGGCCGGCCACCCGGTGCAGGTCGACCTCGACGCTGTCGCCGAGCTCCGGCACGTGGCCGAGTTGGGCCATGACGTACCCGGCGACCGTGTCGTAGGGCCCTTCCGGCAGCACATAGCCGAACCTGTCGGCGAAGTCCTCGAGCGTGGTGAGGCCGTCGATGTCGTTGCGCTGCCCGTGGCTGGCGCTGCCCGCCACCGGCTGGTCGTACTCGTCGGTGATGTCGCCGATGAGCTCCTCGACGAGGTCCTCCAGCGTGACGATGCCGGACGTGCCCCCGTACTCGTCCTTGACGATGGCGAGGTGGGCCGAGGCGCGCCGCATCTCGCTGAGCGCCCGCAGCACCTTGACCGTCTCGGGGAGGGCCATCACCGGGCGGACCAGCTGGCGCACCGGGGTGGTGCGGTTCACCGGGTCGAGGTCCATGAGGTCGCGGACGTGCACGAAGCCGAGGATCTGGTCGGTCGAGCGGTCGGTGACCGGGTAGCGGGAGTGCTCGGCGCCGTGCACCGTGCGAACCGCCTTGTAGGCGGGCATGTCGCCGGGGAGGAAGTCGACCTCGGTGCGGGGCACCATCACCTCGCGGAGGGAGCGCTCCCCCGCGTCGAAGACGTCGTCGACGATCTGACGTTCGACGGTGCCCAGGGTCTGCGAGCTGAGAACCATGGCCCGGATCTCCTCGTCGGAGACCTGCTCGCGCCCTGCCCGCGGGTCGCCGCCGAGCAGCCGCACGACGAGGTCGGTCGAGCGCCCGAGCAACCAGATCACCGGACGCGCGCCGGTCGCGACCGTGTTGACGAGTGGCGCGAGGGCGAAGGCGAACCCCTCGGCGCTCTGCATCGCCAGCCGCTTCGCGGTCAGCTCACCGAGCACGATCGACACGTAGGAGATCAGCAGTGTCACCAGCACCAGCGCCACGGTCGCGGCGACCGACGGGGACAGGCCCATCCGCACGAGCTGCGGGGAGAGCGCCTCGGCGAGGGTCGCCCCGCCGAAGGCCGCAGACAGGAACCCGGCGAGCGTGACGCCGATCTGCACCGCCGAGAGGAAGCGGTTGGGGTCGCGGGCCAGCCTCGCGATGGTCGAGCCGCGGCGTCCGCGATGCTCGAGGTGGGCCACCTGGCTCTCCCGCAGGGACACGAGCGCGATCTCGGCGGCGGAGAAGATGCCGCCGATGATGATGAGCACCAGCACCAGGCCGGAGTAGAGCCACGTTCTCATCGCCCCGGCCTCCCTTCTCCCGGCGCCGACGGCGCGGGCCGCCGGCCCTCTCGGATGGCGGCACTCAACCCCCCGTCGGAGTTCCCGACAAGGGGGCGAGGACTATGGCCCTCCTGACCGGCGTCGGATGGCGTGCGCGGCGTCATGGACACCAAGACTACGGGGGAGCCGCTCAGGTGGCGACGACGATGTCCGCGCGATCCCAGGGACGGACCCGCCGCGCCCACTCGGATTCCACCGGCAGCCAGTCGTCGCGCCAGCAGTCGAAGCGCTCCGGTGCCCGCTCCCGGGAGCGGCGGGCACGCTCGGCGTCGTCGGCGTCCACCCACACCACAAGGGGGACACCGACGTCGAGGGCCCCGGGGTCGAGGTCCGACACGGCCACCCCCTCGAGGATGAGGACGCCGCCGGCCCGGACGCGCACGACGTCGCCGGGTACCTCGGCGTCCCAGGGCCAGGGCCGGTACTCGGCGTCGAAGCCGGCGGACAGGGGGGCGAGCAGGTCGTCGGCGAACCGCTTCTGGTCCCACCGGGTCGTGCCGGGCCGGATGAAATCGTCGCCCCGGACGATCGTGACGGGCCCTTCCAGCCGGGCCGCGACGGCCGCAGCGATCGTCGACTTCCCCGCCGCCGACAGTCCGTCGACGAGAACGAGCCGGCGCCCGGCGTCGACCTCGGCGGCGATGACCGCGGGAGCGGCGTCGCTGCTCACCCGTCGCTGGTGCCGGGTGCGGGACGTCATGGGGCCAGTGTGCCGGATCTCGCGGACAGGGCCGCGCCCGCGCCGCTTCCCGGGCCGGACGTGCCGGCGTCCGGTGGCGGGACACTAGGGTTCACCCGTGAGCATGTGGGTTCTGACCATCGCCTGCCCCGACCGGCCGGGCATCGTGCACGCGGTGTCGGGCGGGATCGTCACGGCCGGGGGAAACATCGTCGAGGCGCACCAGTTCTCGAGCCTCGACACCGGACGGTTCTTCCAGCGGATCCAGATCGAGACCGCCGAGAGCGACCGGGAGGTCATCGCCGGCGTCCTGGCGCCCGTGCTCGGGCAGCTGCGCGCGGACTGGAAGCTCGTGCCGCGCGACCGGCCGACGCGCACCCTCGTCCTGGCCTCGAAGGCCGAGCACGTCGTGAGCGACCTGCTGTACCGGCGGCGCAGCGGCTACCTCAACATCGACGTCCCGCTGGTGCTCGCCAACCACCCCGACCTCGAGCCGGTCGCCCGCTTCTACGGCGTCGACTTCGAGCACCATCCCGTCACCCCGGACACCAAGCCCGCGTTCGAGCAGCGGGTGCGCGACCTCGTCCGCGACCTCGACATCGAGCTGGTCGTGCTGGCCCGATACATGCAGATCCTGTCCCCCGAGCTCTGTTCCGACCTCGCCGGGCGGGTCATCAACATCCACCACTCGTTCCTGCCCGGCTTCAAGGGCGCCAATCCCTACCGGCAGGCACACGCCCGCGGCGTCAAGCTCATCGGCGCGACGGCCCACTTCGTCACCCCCGACCTCGACGAGGGACCGATCATCGAGCAGAACGTCGTGCGGGTCGACCACACCAAGACGCCGCAACAGCTCATGGCGATCGGCCAGGACCAGGAGAGCTCGACCCTGCGCGAGGCGGTTCGGCTGTTCGCCGAGCACCGGGTGTTCCTCGACGGCACCCGCACCGTCATCTTCTGACGCGCTCCCCTTCCCCCTCCCGTCCGGGGCGTACGGCTCGTCCCCCGGGGCGTACGGTCTGACGGTTTTGCGCGAAATTCCGTACGCCCTCGGACGATTCGTACGCCCCCTTGCCATCCGCGGCGTACGACTCGTCGCCCGCGGCGTACGGCCTGACGGTTTGGGGGCGTCATCTCGTACGCCGTCAGTCGTCTCGTACGCCGCTCCGCCGCGGTTCGGGTATCCCTCCGCCGGGCCAAGCGTCCAGACTGCCGCCCGCAGGCACGGGTGCAGAGCTCATTCCGGCCGGGACCGGGACGCGCCACCCGCGATGCGGCGCCCGCCTGATCAGCGGTAGGTTGGGGGCGTCCACTCGAGGTTGAGAAAGGTCGAACATCGTGACCCAGTCCCCCGTCAAGATCGCTGTCACCGGCGCCGCCGGCCAGATCTGCTACAACCTGCTGTTCCGCATCGGCAGCGGCTCGCTGCTCGGCGACACGCCGATCGAGCTCCGCCTGCTCGAGATCACCCCCGCACTCAAGGCCCTCGAAGGCGTCGTCATGGAGCTCGACGACTGCGCCTTCCCGAACCTCGTGAAGATCGAGATCGGCGACGACCCCGAGAAGGTCTTCGACGGCGTCAACGCGGCGATGCTCGTCGGCGCGATGCCCCGCAAGGCGGGCATGGAGCGCTCCGACCTGCTCAGCGCCAACGGCGCGATCTTCACCGCCCAGGGCCGCGCGCTCAACAAGGTCGCCGCCGACGACGTCAAGGTGCTGGTCACCGGCAACCCGGCGAACACCAACGCGCTCATCGCGATGAGCAACGCCCCCGACATCCCCCGCGAGCAGTTCAACGCGCTCACCCGGCTCGACCACAACCGCGCCAAGGCCCAGCTGGCGCAGAAGCTGGGCAAGCCGGTCGGCTCGGTCACGCACATGACGATCTGGGGCAACCACTCCTCCACCCAGTACCCCGACCTCTTCAACGCCCTCGTCGACGGGCAGAACGCCGCGCAGGCGATCGGCGACGACGCGTGGATCGAGAACGACTTCATCCCCACCGTGGCCAAGCGCGGTGCCGCCATCATCGCCGCCCGCGGGCTCTCCTCGGCGGCCTCGGCCGCCAACGCCACCGTCGAGCACATGCGCGACTGGATGCTCGGCACCCCCGAGGGCGACTGGGTCTCGATGTCCGTGCCGTCCGACGGCAGCTACGGGGTGCCCGAGGGCATCATCAGCTCGTTCCCGTGCACCGTCGCCGACGGCAAGTACTCGATCGTCCAGGGCCTCGAGATCAACGACTTCTCCCGGTCGAGGATCGACGCCTCGGTCGCCGAACTCCAGGACGAGAAGGCGGCCGTCACCGAGCTCGGCCTCATCTGAGCCCGGCGGGCCACAATCCCACGACGCGGGGACCCCTCCGGGGGTCCCCGTTCCGCGTCCGGGTGGGGCGGCGCGTCAGTGCTCGGGCGGCACGATGAGCGCGAGCACCATGATCGCGGCGCCCGCGAGCAGGGTGAGCGCGACGTCGAACCAGCGGCTGCGGACGACGAGCAGCCCGGCCATCCGCGGGGGGAGCACCGCCCGGAGCAGGCCGCCGGCGACGACGGCCGTCCCGAACGCGAACGACCCCTTCCTCCAGTGACCGGTCGAGATGATCGCCAGGCCGCTGAGGACGCCGACAAGCACCAGTCCCAGCGGCCACTCGAGCCACGGCCGGGACGGGGCGACCGGCGTCCGCACCTCGCGCGGGCCCCTGCGAGACAACACGGTCGGACTCAGGCGCGGGCGGCGAGCTGCTCGGCGCGTTCGACGACGTGGACGAGGAGCATGGCCCGGGTCATGAGGCCGACGCCACCCGGCACCGGTGACACGAGCGACGCCACGTCCCACACGTCGGGGGCGACGTCGCCGACGAGCCCGGACTCGGTGCGGGAGATCGACACGTCGACGACGACGGCACCCGGCTTGACCATGTCGCCGCGGAGGATCCCGGGGACGCCGGCCGCGCAGATGACGATGTCGGCCTGCCGGGTGTGCGTGGCGAGGTCGCGCGTGCCCGTGTGGCACTGGGTGACCGTCGCGTTCTCGCTCCGGCGGCTGAGCAGCAGCGCGAGCGGACGGCCGACCGTGGTCCCGCGGCCGATGAGGCACACCTCGGCGCCGTTGAGGGGAACCTCGTAGCGGCGGAGCAGTTCGACGACCCCCTGGGGCGTGCAGGGAAGGTGCCCGGGCTGTCCGGTGACCAGCCGCCCGAGGTTCGCCTCGGTGAGCCCGTCGATGTCCTTGTCGGGATCGACGAGGTTGAGCGCCCAGTGGTCGTCGAGATGCGCGGGCAGCGGCATCTGGACGAGGAAGCCGGTGACGGCCGGGTCGGCGTTCATCTCCTCGATGAGCTCCTGCAGTTGCGCCGCGCTCGTCGTGTCGGGCAGGTCGTGACGGATCGACGTGATCCCGACCTCCTGGCAGTCCTTGTGCTTGCCGTTGACGTAGGCGTGACTGGCGGGGTCGTCGCCCACGAGGATCGTGCCGAGGCCGGGCACGATGCCCCGCTCCCGCAACGCGGCGACCCGCTCGGAGAGTTCCGCCTTGATCTGCCGGGCGACGGGGCCGCCGCCCATTCTCGTTGCCGTCATGGATCCGTCCGTTCCGGCGCCGCGGCGCCTGAGGTGCTCGGTGGCGTCGGGGACGCCGGTCAGTGGAAGAAGTGCCGGGTCCCGGTCACGTACATCGTGACGCCCGCGGCGTTGGCGGCGTCGATCGTGTCCTGGTCGCGCACCGACCCGCCCGGCTGGACGATCGCCGTGACGCCGGCCTCGATGAGGATGCCGGGGCCGTCGTTGAACGGGAAGAAGGCGTCGGACGCCGCGACCGAGCCGGCCGCCCGCTCCCCCGCCCGCTCGACGGCCAGGCGACAGGAGTCGACCCGGTTCACCTGGCCCATGCCCACGCCGACGGACGCGCCGTCCTTGGCGAGGAGGATGGCGTTCGACTTGACCGAGCGCACGGCCCGCCACGCGAAGGCCAGGTCGGCCAGGGTCTCGTTGTCGGCCGCCGGTCCGGCGACCAGCGTCCAGTTCGCCGGGTCGTCGCCGGGTGCGTCGACGCGGTCGGGCTGCTGGAGCAGCGCACCGCCGGAGATCTGGGTGAGCTGGACGTCGCGGTGGACGTAGGGGCCGGCGCGCAGGATGCGGATGTTCTTCTTGCGCTCCAGCAGGTCGAGCGCGCCGTCCTCGTAGTCGGGGGCGATGATCACCTCGGTGAAGACCTCCGCCACCTGCTGGGCCATCTCGAGGCTCACGGGGCGGTTGGAGGCGATGACCCCGCCGAACGCCGAGACGGGGTCGCAGGCGTGCGCCTTGCGGTGCGCCTCGGCGATGTCGTCGCCCACCGCGATCCCGCACGGGTTGGCGTGCTTGATCACCGCGACGGCCGGCTGCTCGAAGTCGTAGGCAGCCCGGTAGGCCGCGTCGCCGTCGGTGTAGTTG
>JAJYQH010000389.1 GCA_021794705.1 Actinomycetes bacterium
GGTGGCGGCGTGGCGACCGGTCTCGACGCCCTCTCCCCCGGCCTCGAAGCCGTAGAGCCGCACCCCGGCGTCCGGGATGAAGTCGGCGAAGATGCCCATCGCGTTGGACCCGCCGCCCACGCAGGCCGTGACGGCGTCCGGGAGCCGGCCGAAGCGGTCGAGCAGCTGGGCGCGGGCTTCCGTGGAGATGATCCGCTGGAACTCGCGCACCATCATCGGGAACGGGTGCGGGCCGCCGACCGTGCCGATGAGGTAATGGGTGGTGTCGACGTTCGTGACCCAGTCGCGCATCGCCTCGTTCATCGCGTCCTTGAGGGTCTGCGAGCCGGCGGCGACCGAGACGACCTCGGCGCCGAGCAGCTGCATCCGCGCCACGTTGAGGGCCTGGCGCTCGGTGTCGACCTTGCCCATGTAGACCCGGCACTCCAGGCCGAACAGGGCCGCCGCCGTGGCCGTCGCCACGCCGTGCTGCCCGGCGCCGGTCTCGGCGATCACCCGCTTCTTGCCCATCCGGCGGGTGAGCAGCGCCTGCCCGAGGACGTTGTTGATCTTGTGGCTGCCCGTGTGGTTGAGGTCCTCGCGCTTGAGCAGGATCCGGGCGTTGCCGCAGAACTCGGCGAACCGCCGGGCCTCGGTGATCGGCGTGGGACGTCCCGCGTAGTCGCGGCGCAGCGCGGCGAGCTCCTCCTGGAACGCGGGGTCGGCGGACGCCGAGGTGAAGGCGTCCTCCAGTTCCTCGAGCGCTGCGGCCAGCGCCTCGGGCACGAACTTCCCGCCGAAGGCGTCGAAGTGACCGTGGACGTCGGGCAGGGACGCAGCGGCCGGCAGGTCGCGGGGGGTATCGGACGACATGGGCTCCTCCAGGGACGGTGCGGGGCACCGGTGTGGGGACCGGCGGGCGGTCCCCCGGGTGGTCAGGTGTGGTCGGACGGCTGGGCGGTGCGGAGGGCCTCGACCGCGGCGCGCGGGTCGCCGTGGCGCACGAGCGCCTCGCCGACGAGGACGACGTCGGCCCCCTGCCCGCGCACGAGGGCGACGTCCTCCGGTCCGTTGAGTCCCGACTCGGCGACCTTCACCGCGTCGTCGGGGATGGCGGGTGCGATCTCGCCGAACTGCGCGATCGACACCTCCAGCGTCTGCAGGTTGCGGTTGTTGACGCCGATGAGCTGCGCGCCGAGGTCGACCGCGCGGCGCGCCTCCTCCGGGGTGTGCACCTCGACGAGGGGGGTCAGCCCGAGCTCCAGGGCGGTGCGGTAGAGCGTGTGCAGCATCGTGTCGTTGAGGGCGGCCACGATGAGCAGACACAGGTCGGCCCCGTGGGCGCGGGTCTCGACGAGCTGGTACTCGGTGACCATGAAGTCCTTGCGCAGGATCGGCAGGTCGACCCGCTCGCGGACCGCGTCGAGGTCGTCGAGCGAGCCGTGGAACCGGTGCCGCTCGGTGAGGACGCTGATCGCCGCGGCCCCCCCGGCCTGGTAGTCGGCGGCGAGGTCGGCGGGACGCTCGATGGCGGCGAGTTTGCCCCGGCTCGGGCTGGCCCGCTTCACCTCGGCGATCACCGAGAGATCGGGGCCGCGGAACACGTCGAGCACCGGCCGGGCGGGCGGGATCGCGTCGATCCGCGCCCGGAGCTCGCTGAGGCGTACCGCCTGCTGCCGCTCCGCGAGGTCGAGCCGGACCGAGGCGATGATGTCGTCGAGGACGCTCACTCAGACACCGGGCCGTTGCCGAGGCCGCGACGCACGAGAACGAGCGACACGATCGCGGCGACGATGAACAGCCCGATGCCGGCGAAGATCGTCGGCCAGTTCGGTCCGGTGACCGCCCCGATGGCGATGATGAGCCCGCCGACCATGCCGCCGATCGAGGTGGTCCACGCCGCGGGGCTGGTGCCGTCGTGGTACTTCTCGTCGGACCGTTCCGCGCTCATGGCTGCTCCTCGTCGGGGGTCGGGTGGCCGGACGCCGGGCCGGCCTGGTCGCGGCGTCCGGTGGGCGCCTCAGGGGTGAGGTTACCGTCAAAAGCCGTGGGATCGGCACCCGCGTCGAGCGCCTTCCAGGCGTCGAGACTGGAGCCGACGACCCGCTCGGGGCGGGTCGCGCCGCGCTCGAAGCGGTCGCTCGGGCTGCGCCAGCGGTGGGCGCGGGCGAGGAAGAGGCCGCCGACCCCCGCGAGAACGCCACCGGCGACCACGCAGACCCACGGCCAGCCGGTCGCGCTGCCGGTCGTCTCGTGGACGCCGAGCACCTGGTCGAGCTGCGCGGAGGTCGGCACCCGGCGCAGCGCCGCGACGAGCAGCGCCCCGAGCCCGAGCAGCACCACGAGCAGCCCGACGACGCGGCGTCCCCACACGCCGAGCAGCAGCGTGACCGCGACCCCGGCGAGTCCTGCGAGCGCGAGCGCCTCCTCGGCCCCGTCGGTGATCTCGCTGCCGGTGAACCCGTGGCCGGCCGTGCGGTACCAGACCTGGCCGGAGCCGAGGGCGGCGATCCCCGCCGTCGCCAGCCCGGCCACGGTGATGAGGGCGCGTTCGCGACCTGGGGTCACGAGTCCCCCGGCCCGGTCACCGGACGCCGGAGGGCTGCCCGCTGCACCGCGCGCAGGGCCGCGGCCGCCTTGTTCTCGGTCTCGGTGTTCTCGGTGGCGGCCACCGAGTCGGCGACGATGCCGCCGCCGGCCTGGACGTGGGCGACGCCGTCCTTGATGAGGGCGGTGCGGATGGCGATCGCCATGTCGGAGTTGCCCGCGAAGTCGAAGTAGCCGACCGCCCCGCCGTAGAGCCCGCGCCGGGTGAGTTCCAGCTCGTCGATGATCTGCATCGCGCGCACCTTGGGCGCACCCGACAGCGTTCCCGCCGGCAGGCACGACATGGTGACGTCGAGAGCCGTGCGGCCGGGCGCGAGCGTGCCGGTGACGCTCGACTCGAGATGCATGATGTGGCTGTAGCGGCGCACGGTCATGAACTCGGTCACCGAGACGGTCCCCGCGCGGCAGACCCGGCCGAGGTCGTTGCGGCCCAGGTCGACGAGCATGAGGTGTTCGGCGCGCTCCTTGGCGTCGGCGAGCAGCTCGACCTCCAACTGGTGGTCCTCGCGCTCGTCCCGCCCGCGCGGGCGCGACCCGGCGATCGGATGGGTGAGGGCCTCGCCGTCCTTGACGGTGACCAGCGCCTCCGGGCTCGACCCGACCACGGCGAACCCGGGCAGCCGCAGCAGGTAGAGGTAGGGACTCGGGTTGATGCTGCGCAACTCCCGGTAGACGTCGAGGGCGTCCGCCGAGGTGGGCAGGTCGAAGCGCTGGCTCACGACGATCTGGAAGGCGTCGCCGGCCCTGATGTACTCGACGGCCCGCTCGACGGCCTCCCCGTAGGACGCCGCGCTGCGCTGTCGCTGCGGCTGGGCGGGCTCGCCGTCGACGCGGGAGGTGAGCACGGGAGCCTGCGGCTGGGCGATCCGCTCGACCATCCGGTGGACCCGCGCGACCGCGTCGCGGTAGGCGTCCTCGAGGCCGGCCGGGGAGTCGTCGAAGTTCACGGCGTTGGCGATGAGCCACAGTTCGCCGGTGTGGTGGTCGACGACGGCCATGTCGGAGGCGAGCATCATGACGAGTTCGGGGATGTGCAGGTCGTCGGGGTTCGGTGAGGGCAGCGGCTCGACCCGGCGGACGATGTCGTAGGCGAGGTAGCCGACCATCCCCGACGTGAGCGGCGGCAACCCCTCGTGCGCCTCGGTGTGCAGCACCTCGAGGGTGCGGCCCAGCGCGACGAGGGGGTCGCCGGACGCCGGGACCCCGTCGATCGGGCGTCCGAGCCACGTCGCCTCGCCGTCGCGCTCGGTGAGGGTGGCCTGCGCGTCGACCCCGATGAACGAGTACCGCGACCACACGCCCGACTCGGCCGACTCGAGCAGGAAGGTGAGGTCCCGCTCGCCGCACAGCGAGCGGTAGATGCCGAGCGGGGTGAGGTCGTCGCAGCGCAGCACCGTCCACACCGGGATCACCCGCGCGCCGGCGTCCGCGCGCCGGGCGAACTCGTCGAGCCCGATCCCGACGCTCATGCGCGCGTCCCCGCCGTGCCGGCGTCCCCGGTGAGCAGGCCGGCGTCGAAGCAGGTGGCGGTGCCGGTGTGGCAGGCCGGCCCGACCTGATCGACGCGGAGCAGGATCGTGTCGCCGTCGCAGTCGAGGCTCACCGAGCGCACCGTCTGGGTGTGGCCGCTGGTCTCCCCCTTGACCCAGTACTCCTGGCGGCTCCGCGACCAGTACGTCGCGCGGCCGGTGGCGAGTGTGCGCGCCAGCGCCTCGTCGTCCATCCACGCGAGCATGAGCACGGCACCGGTGGCGGCGTCCTGTGCGATGGCCGGGACGAGGCCGTCGGGGTTGCGCCGGAGGCGCTCGGCTATCCGCGGGTCGAGGGGCATGGGCCCGAGTGTAGGGGCTGCCGCCGGATTCGCTTCGCCCCGCCCGCGGGTCCGGCCGGGCTCCTTACAGTGGAATCATGCTGCGTGCCATCCGGGACGCTCTCACAGCCGTCCCGCCCGACGACCCCCGGACGCCGGGGCAGGGACTGAGCGTGGAGCAGCAGCAGCGGGCCCTGTTCGTCACCGACCGGGGAACCGGATTCGGTGCCCTGGACGTCATCGAGGATGGCCTGAGGGGCGGCATGGGGCGGACGCCGGCCCTCTCGTGGATCCTCGACCACTCCCCCTGGCCGTACTTCCGGGTGGTGGCGGCCATGGTGCTGGCCGCCTGGGGCGACAGGCACGCGCTCGAGACGGTGCTCGGCTGGGCGCAGGACCCCGTCGACACGCCCCCCGACCTCCAGACCGACTCGCAGGACATCTTCTCCCGATGCGACAACGGCTTCGAGCTCCTGTGCTCGGGAGTGGGCACCTGGGTCGACGACGAGCCCGGGGACATCCGGGAGTTGCGCATCTCCGCCCTCCGCGCGCTCATCGTGCTGAGCCCCTACTACTACGTGGGGCGGGCGATGCCGCGCGCGTTCGACGACCTCCGGCTCTCCTGGCGCGACGTCGCGGACGTCGTCGACTTCGCCCTTCACGAGGCGCTCGACCGGCTCGCCCGCCGGCTCGGCACCGAGTGCGACCTCGGCTTCCAGTCGGCCGTGCTCGTCGGGCTGCTCGCCCGCCACAACGAGGCGGCCGGGGCCGGGGCGGCCCAGGTGCTGCTCGACCTGCGCCCGGGACCGCGGGCCGACCGTGAGCTGATCCTCGCTCTGGGCGCGGCCGGCGGGAGGGACACCTCCGCCCTGCTGCACGAGCTCCTCGGGGCCGAATCCGCCCGGGCCAAGCTGGCCGAGGAGGCGCTCCGGGCCCGGAGCCACCCCTATCGCCACCCCACGGCCGGGACGCCGACTCCGGTGCAGCGCTGACGCGCGGCAGGATGGGTACAACCGCCGACCGGCGGCGAGACCCAGCGTCCCGACAGCCCGAGGAGAATCATGACGAGCCTTGCCGCCCGCGAACGTGCCGCCCTATGCGATCTGTTCACCGACGTCGGCCCCGACGCCCCCACCCTGTGCGAGGGCTGGACGACCGCCGACCTGGCCGCGCACCTGTGGGTGCGGGAGAACCAGCCGGTGGCGACGGTGGCCGCGATCGTGCCGGCTTTTGGTGGGCTCGCCGACGAGCGCCGGGCCGCGGTGCTGCACCGGCTCGGCTACCGGGGCGTGGTCGCCGCACTGCGCGAGGGCCCCGGCGGCGTGACCCCCTACCGGCTCCCCGGTGTCGACTCCCTCGCCAACACCGCCGAGTTCTTCATCCACCTCGAGGACGTGCGCCGCGCGGGCGAGCACCCGCAGGGGCCGCGCCCGATGCCGATGGAGGACCAGGACCGGTTGTGGCCGCAGGTGCGCCTGCTCGGCCGGCTGGCGCTGCGCCACTCCCCCGTCGGCGTCGTCGTCGAACGGCCGGACGGGGAGTCGCTGCGGCTGCGTCCGGGCAGCCGCACCGTGACCCTCCTCGGCCAGCCCGGCGAGCTCCTCCTCGCGCTGAGTGGACGACGGGACGCCGCCGACGTCACCGTGCTCGGCGAGGACGACGCCGTGGCCGAGTTCCTCGCCATGCCGCTGTCGATGTAGTGGGCCCGGCCCGGCCGGTCGCCCCCCGCCCGCTCAGGACAGCCGGGCGAGGATGAGTTCCCGGACGCGGGCGGCGTCCGCCCGGCCCTGGAGCTGCTTCATCACCGCGCCGATGAGGGCGCCGGCGGCCTGCACCTTGCCGCCGCGGATGCGCTCAGCGACGTCCGGGTTGGCGGCGATCGCGGCGTCCACGGCGTCCGCCAGGGCGGCGTCGTCGTCGACGACGGCCAGCCCCCTCGCCTCGACGACCGCGGCGGGGTCGCCCTCGCCCGCCAGCACCGCGTCGATGACCTCGCGGGCGAGCTTGTCGTTGAGGGTGCCCGCCTCGACCAGGGCCTGCAGGTCGGCCACCTGGCCGGGCGTGATCGGCAGGTCGTCGAGGCCCGACCCGGCCTCGTTGGCCCGCCGGGCGAGTTCGCCGAGCCACCACTTCTTCGCGGCGGAGGGGGACGCCCCGGCGGCGACCGTCGTCTCGACGAGGGTGATCGCCCCGTCGGTGCCGAGCACGTCGCGCATCTCGAGGTCGGTGAACCCCCACTCCGTTTGGAGCCGGGCGCGCCGGATGTGCGGCGGTTCGGGCAGCGTGGCCCGCAACTGCTCGACCCACTCCCGGCTCGGTGCGACCGGGACGAGGTCGGGCTCGGGGAAGTACCGGTAGTCCTCCGCCTGCTCCTTCGACCGGCCCGGGGACGTGTAGCCCTCCTCGTGCCAGTGCCGGGTCTCCTGCGTCACCCGGCCGCCGGCGGACAGGATCGCCGCCTGCCGGCGCATCTCGT
>JAJYQH010000010.1 GCA_021794705.1 Actinomycetes bacterium
GCGTCGAACAGCTCGTCGGGGCGGTAGGACGACAGCCAGTCGATGAGCTGCTGGAGGTGCTCGTCGGTGTCGCGGGCGCTGGCCAGCGGCACCTGGTGGGCGCGCCAGGTGCCCTCGGTGAGCTTGCCGTCGACGTACTTGGGCCCGGTCCAGCCCTTCGGCGTCCGGAACACGATCATCGGCCACAACGGGCGGGCGGCCTCGTCGGCCCCCTGCTCGGCGGCCTCGTGGCGGATGCGGGCGATGTGGTCGAGCACCTCGTCGAGCAGTTCGGCGAAGCGGCGGTGGTAGCTCTCCGGCTCCTCGTCGTCGAACCCGGCGGTGAAGACGTACGGCGTGTGGCCGTAGCCGCGCATGAGATCGAGGAGCTCGTCCTCGCCGATGCGGGCGAGCACCGCCGGATTGGCGATCTTGAACCCGTTGAGGTGGAGCACCGGCAGCACGACGCCGTCGGTGACCGGGTTGAGGAACTTGTTCGAGTGCCAACTGGTGGCCAGCGGCCCGGTCTCGGCTTCCCCGTCGCCCACCACGGCGAAGACGAACAGGTCGGGGTTGTCGAACGCGGCGCCGTAGGCGTGTGACAGCGCGTAGCCGAGCTCGCCGCCCTCGTGGATCGAGCCCGGCGTCTCGGGAGCCACGTGCGAGGGGATGCCCCCCGGGAAGGAGAACTGCTTGAACAGCCGTCCCAGGCCCGCCTCGTCCTGGGAGACCCGCGGGTACACCTGGGAGTAGGTGCCGTCGAGGTAGCTGTTCGCGACCATGGCCGGTCCGCCGTGGCCGGGGCCGGCGATGTAGAGGCTGTGCAGCTTCCGCTCGCCGATCACCCGGTTGAGGTGGGCGTACAGGAAGTTGAGCCCCGGCGTCGTCCCCCAGTGCCCCAGCAGCCGCGGCTTGACGTCGTCGCGGGTGAGCGGACGCCGCATGAGCGGGTTGTCGAGCAGGTAGATCTGGCCGACCGCCAGGTAGTTCGCCGCGCGCCACCAGTCGTGGATGGCGGTGAGGTGGTCGTCGGACAGGGGAGGAGCATCGCACTCGGCACGGGTGCGCCAGGTGGAACTGGACATGCCGGTCCTTTCGCAGGGGTTGGACCCTCCCCATTCAAGTGCACCCCGGGGTCGGTGCCAACGGGTCCCGGCGGGTGTGCGGGGACGCCGGCCGGCCGGCGGTCAGGCGTGCACGGCCAGCAGCTGCGCCAGGGTCACTGAGCCGCGGTCGGCGAGGTCGGAGAGCTGCTTGCGGCAGCTGAAGCCGTCGGCGAGCACGATCGCGTCGGGGCCGGCCGCCTCGACCGCGGGCAGCAGGTCGTGCTCGGCCACGGCCACCGACACGTCGTAGTGACCCTTCTCCACCCCGAAGTTGCCGGCCAGGCCGCAGCAGCCGCCGAGCGTGACCACCTCGGCCCCGGTGCGCCGCAGCAGGTCGGCGTCCGCCCCCCAGCCGAGGACGCTGGCGTGGTGGCAGTGCGGCTGGGCGACGATCGTGTGACCGCTGAGGTCGGGGGGCGTCCAGTCCGGGGTCTTCCCGAGCAGTTCGGCGAGCGTGTGCACCGCCTTGGCGACGTCGGGGACGCGCGGGTCGTCGGGCAGCAGCTCGCCGGCGTCCGAACGCCACACCGCGAGGCAGCTGGGCTCGAGCCCCACGATCGGGGTGCCCTGCGCGGCGATCGGGGCGAGCACGTCGAGGGCCCGACGCAGTTGCGCCCGGGCCCCGTCGAGCTGGCCGGTGGTGATCCACGTGAGGCCGCAGCAGGCGTCCTGCTGCACGACGTGGGGTGCGTAGCCGGCGTCCGCGAGCACCCGGACGAGGGCCTCGAGTTGCGAGCCCTCGAAGGTGTCGGTGAACGAGTCGACCCACAGGGCCACCGGCGTGCCGGTGGGGTGCGGTGTCCGGAAGGCCCGGCGCGCGCGTCCCCCCGTGCGGAACCTGGGCATGGGCCGGCGCTGGTCCACCCCGGCCATGGCTCTCACCAGGTGCCGGACGCCGGGAGTCTGGGTGGCGGCGTTGGCGAGGGCCGCGAGCCCCGGGACCGCGGTGACAAGGCGTCCCCACCGAGGCAGCCACCCCAGGGCGTAGTGGGACGCCGGCCGCAGCCGACCCTTGAACGCCTCGAACAGCACCCGGGACTTGTAGGCCGCCATGTCGATGCCGGTCGGGCAGTCGCGGCGGCAGCCCTTGCACGACAGGCACAGGTCGAGCGCCTCGTGCACCTCGGGCGAGCGCCAGCCGCCGTCGACGAGCGAGCCGTTGATCATCTCCTGCAACACGCGGGAGCGGCCGCGGGTGGAGTCCTTCTCGTTGCGCGTCGCCTGGAACGAGGGGCACATGACGCCGCCGCCGCCCGTGGTGTCGGCGAGGCACTTGCCGACGCCCGAGCACTGGTGCACGTCGCGGGCGAACTGCGGCGCCTGCAGGCGCAGCGGCGAGCGCAGGGTCTCGGGGACGCGGACGCGGGCCTCCACCGGGTCGGGGTCGACGAGCACGCCGGGGTTGAGCAGGTTGTCGGGGTCGAAGAGGTGCTTGACCTGGGCGAACAGGGCGAGGGCCTCGGGGGAGTACATCGCGGGCAGCAGCGCCGAGCGGGCCCTGCCGTCGCCGTGCTCGCCGGACATCGATCCGCCGTGGCGGGCGACGAGGCGGGCGGCGTCCTCGACGAACGCCTTGTAGGCGTGCGGCCCGTCGGGGCGCTCGAGCGGGAAGTCGATGCGGCAGTGGACGCACCCGTCGCCGAAATGGCCGTACGGCAGGCCGTGCATGCCGTGCTCGGCGAGCAGGGCGTCGAACTCCCGGAGGTACGTGCCGAGATTTGCGGGGGGTACGGCGGCGTCCTCCCACCCGGGATAGGCGGGTTCGTCGAGCGAGACCCCGGCCAGGCCGGCGCCGTCGGCGCGGATCTTCCACAGCACCGTGGCCTCGGCGGGGTCGGTGACCACCCAGCCGTCGAGGCACCCGGACGCCGCCAGCAGGGCCTCCGCGCGGGCCCGGACCTCGCCGGCGTCCTCGCCCACCACCTCGAGGAACATCCACCCCTCGCCGCGGGGGAGTGGCGGCACGGCGGACTCGCCCGAGCGCTGCCGGACGACGTCGACGATGCGGGCGTCGAGGCCCTCGCAGGCGACCGGTCGGAACGGCAGGATCAGCGGCATCGCGTCCGCGGCGTCCGCCATCGTCGGGTAACCGAGCGCGATCATCTGCGTGCAGGGGGCGTCGGCGACCAGCCGCACGGTGGCTCGGGTGATGACGCCGAGCGTGCCCTCGGTGCCGGCGAAGAACGCCGGGACGTCGAAGCCGTGCTCGGGGAGCAGGTGCTCGAGGCTGTAGCCGCTCACCTGGCGGGAGAAGTGCCCGAACTCCGTGCGGATGGTGCCGAGATGGGCGTTGGCGAGGCTGCGGAGCTGGGGGAGCGGGCCGGACGCGTCGTCGCCGCGGGTCAGCGTGAGGTGCTCGCCGGTGCCCGTGATGATGTCGAGGGAGACGACGTTGTCGGCGGAGCGTCCGTAGCCGAGGGCGCGGGGTCCGCAGGCGTTGTTCGCGATCATCCCGCCGACGGTGCAGCGGTTCGCGGTCGACGGGTCGGGGCCGAAGCGCAGGCCGTACGGCTTGACGGCCGCCTGGAGCTGCGACTGGACGACGCCGGGTTCGATGGTGGCGGTGCGGGCGTCCGGGTCGATCGAGAGCACCCGGTTGAGGTGGCGGCCGACGTCGAGGACGAGGCCGTCGCCGACCGCGTTGCCCGCGCACGACGTGCCGGCCCCGCGGGTGGTGATCGGCATGCCCGACGACAGGCAGGCGCGGACGACGGCGTCCAGTTCGTCGAGGGTGCGGGGTCGGGCGACCGCCTGCGGCACGATCCGGTAGATCGACGCGTCGGTGGAGTAGAGGGCACGCGCGAGGCTCGACGTGTCGACGCAGTCGACGACGCCGGGACGAGACAGCAGGTCGGCCAACGCGCTCACCCGGTCAGTCTGCCATCCCGGGTTCGGGGGGCGCGGGGAGCCGGGTCCGATGGACCGGGGACCCGGAGGCGGCGTCCGCTCGGCCCGATCCGCGGGGCGGGCGTTCTCTGCTGGGGCGGGCGATCGCGACGCCCAAACGGCAGAGATGTCCCGCCCCAGCGTCGAGAACTCCCGCCCGGGAGGCGGGGGCGGGAGTGGGCCGCTCAGAAGGGGGAGTCGAGGACGGCCTTCATCACCCGGCCGAGCGCCTCGAAGTCGCGGGGGTCGGCGACGTCGACGAAGACCTCGCGCACCGCGTTGACGTGATCGGGGGCCGCTGCTTCGAGGACGCCGAAGCCCTCGTCGGTGAGGTGGGCGTAGACGCCGCGCCGGTCGTCGCTGGCCGAGGATCGGCTCACGATCCCGCGCCGCTCCAGTCGGCTGATCGCGTGCGTGAGGCGCGAACGGCTCTGGTGGACGAGTTCGGCGAGCTCGGACATCCGCAGCCGGCGTCCCTCCGCCTCGGACAAGGCGACGAGGATCTCGTACTCCGCCAGGTCGAGCCCCCGCGTGCGCAGGTCGGCGTCCAGGTGCTGGTTGATCCGGGCCACCCCCGACAGCCAGTTGCGCCAGATCTGCTGCTGCTCCTGATCGAGCCAGTTGGCGCCGGTCTCCATGCCGGGCATCCTAACGGGCGCACGCCCCACGGACGGCGGAGTGATGTCAAGTTTCCTTGACTATCCGTCGTCCTGTCAAGTAACCTTGACATCGTGCAGAACGAGATCCGCCGCCTCCGGGAGCAGCGGGGTCTCTCTCAGGCGGCCCTGGGCGCCGAACTGGGGGTGTCGCGGCAGACGGTCAACTCGCTCGAGACCGGCAAGTACGATCCCTCGCTTCCCCTCGCCTTCACCATCGCCCGCTACTTCGCCCGGAGCATCGAGGAGATCTTCCATGTCGACGACTGACCGCTCAGCCCCCGCCCGCAAGACGACCGCCGCCTGGTTCGTGGGCGTCGCCGTCGGCCTGGTCATCTGCCTCGGGCTGGCCCTCGCCGTGGGCCTGGCGGGCAACAGGGACGCGGCGGCGGGCATCCTCACCGGGGGCGTGGCCGTGCTCGTGCTCGCCGGCTGGGCGCGCTGGCGTTCGGTGCGAGCCGTTGATCGCGCGGGAACGGCTGCCCGGATCGCTGCCGGACGCCCCGACGAGCGCGACCTGCGGGTGCACCAGGCGACGCTGGCGGTCGTCGGCGTGATCGCGATCCTCCTCTCCGGGCTGGCCAGCGCCGCGACGTTCCTCTCCGTCGACGCGACGGTGCTCGTCCGGGTCATGCCGTTCGTCCTGGTGGCGACGATGCTCATCGCGTTCGTGCTGGTCGACCGCCGGTTCTGACCTCGCGATCCGAGCTCGGCTGACCCGACGCGGCCAGGGGCTACAGGGGGCGTGGGGCCTCGCGTGAAAGACTGTGGGGCAGCCCAAGTTGACGGGGAGGACATCCGTGAGCACCGCACCTTCGACGCACCGCCTCTCGCGGGCCGAGGTCGAGGCGACCTGCGAGCCCAGCATCGGCGCCATGCTGGCCGCCCGGGTCCGCCAGACGCCCACCACTACGGCCTTCCTGGTCCCCGACCGCAACGCCGTCGGTCCGACCCCGTGGACGCCGTACACCTGGGCCGAGACCCAGGACGAAGCCCACGTCGTCGCGGCCGGGCTGCTCTCCCTCGGTCTCGAGCCCGAGCAGCGGGTGGCCATCGCCTCCAGCACCCGGTTCGAGTGGATCGTCGCCGACCTCGCGATCGCCTGCGCGGGCGGTGCCACCACGGCCATCTACCCGAACACCACCAGCCCCGACGTGCTGTTCATCGCCCAGGACTCCGACAGCCGCATCCTCATCGCCGAGAACCAGGCGCAGGTCGCCAAGGTGCAAGGGGTCGACGAACTCGACGGGCAGATCCGCGCGATCGTGCTCTTCGACGACGACCGTGAACCGGCCGACCGGGCCGACGAGCGGGTGCTCACCTGGGCCGACCTGCACGAGCGCGGACGCGCCCACCTCGCCGAGCACCCGGACGCCGTCACCGACGCCATCGCCGCCACCGGCCCCGACTCCCTCAGCACGCTGATCTACACGTCGGGCACCACCGGGCGACCCAAGGGCGTCGAGCTCACCCACGAGTGCTGGACCTACCAGTCCGCCGCGATGGACTCCCTCAACATCATCGACCACACCTCGCTGCAGTACCTGTGGCTGCCGCTGAGCCACGTCTTCGGCAAGGCGCTCATCGCCGTGCAGCTGAAGATCGGGTTCTGCAGCGCCGTCGACGGGCGCATCGACCGCATCGTCCAGGGCCTCGGCGAGGTGCACCCGACATTCATGTGCGGAGCGCCGCGCATCTTCGAGAAGGTGCGCGCCGCCGTCGTCACCGCCAACCCGCGCAACGGCGTGGCCGGGCGGATCGCCCGCTGGGCCTTCACCGTCGGACGCCGGTCCATCCCGTACCGCCTCGAGGGGCGTCCCATGCCGAAGGCCCTCGCCGCTCGCTACGCGGTGGCCGACCGGTTGGTGTTCAGCAAGCTCAAGCAGCGGATGGGCGGCAACATCGAGTTCTTCATGTCCGGCTCGGCGAAGTTGTCGAGCCAGGTGCAGGAGTGGTTCTACTCGGCCGGGATCACCGTGGTCGAGGGCTACGGCAGCACCGAGACGAGCGCCATCGCGTTCGTCAACGCCCCCGACACGCCCCGCTTCGGGACCGTCGGCCAGGCGACCCCCGGCCTCGACGTGCGGATCGCCGACGACGGCGAACTGCTGCTCCGCGGCCCGATCATCACCCGCGGCTACCGCAACCGACCCGAGGCCAACGCGGAGGCGTTCAACGACGGGTGGTTCCACACCGGCGACATCGGCGAGTTGGACGCCGACGGCTACCTGCGGATCACCG
>JAJYQH010000135.1 GCA_021794705.1 Actinomycetes bacterium
GTGGCGCTGCTCGCATCGGTGGGGGTGCTGCGGGTGCACCCCACCCGCCCCCAGGTGGCCGGCATCCTCGTGACCCTCGCCGGGGTCGTGCTCACCGTGGTCGCGGGCGGCCTGAGCGCCGGGTTCGACGCGTGGGGCTACCTGTTCCTCGTCGCCGCGGTCGTCGCCTATTCGCTCTACTCGGTCTTCGCCCAGCTGTGGAGCCACGCCCGCGAGATCGACAAGACCTTCGTCATGGTGGCCTCGGGGGCGATCGTGTTCGGCGGGATCACCGTGGTGCGGCACGCCGCCGACGGGACGCTGCCCGCGCTCGCCACCCTGCCCGCGCACGACCTGCGGTTCGGCGGCTCCGTGCTGTTCCTCGCGCTCGGCCCGACCATCGCGGCGTTCTTCCTCCAGAACGTCGCCATCGGCACGCTCGGCAGCAACGGCTACGCGACCTTCATCGGCCTCTCGGCGCTCGTCGCGGTGCTGTCCGGGTCGCTGGTGCTCGGGGAGCACCTCAGCCCCGCCCAGTGGGCCGGCGGCGTCCTCATCCTCGGCGGCGTCTACGTCGCCAACCGGCGGCGTCCAATCGTGCCGGCCGTCCCCACCTGAGTTCGCCCGGCCCGGGGGCGGGCGCCAGTAGGCTCACGGTGTTCCCACGCCAGGGAGGCACGCATGCTCCGGTTCGGCATCATCGGCAGCAACTTCATCAGCGACTGGTTCGTCAGCGCCTGCCGCCGCAGCGGGGTGTGCGAGCCGGTGGCCGTCTACTCCCGGGACGCCGCCCGGGGCGAGGCCTTCGCGACCCGGCACGGCCTCGCCGGCAATGTCACCTCGCTGCCGGCCCTGCTCGACCGCTGTGACGCGGTCTACGTGGCGAGTCCGAACCTGCTGCACCACGAGCAGTCGTGCCGGGCGATCGAGGCGGGCCGGCACGTGCTCTGTGAGAAGACCCTCGGGGCCACCGCGGACCAGGCCCGCGACGTGTTCGAGCGCGCCGCCCGCAACCGGGTGGTGGCGATGGAGGCCACCCGGCCGCTCTACGACCCCGCCTGGGACGCCGTCCGCCAGCGGTTGCCCCTGCTCGGCCCGATCCACCAGGTGCACTTCGACAAGCAGCAGTACTCCTCCCGCTACGACCGCTTCCGCGCCGGCGAGCGGGTCAACGCGTTCGACCCCACGCTCGCCAACTCCGCGGCCGCCGACATCGGCGTCTACTGCCTCGAACCTGCACTCGACCTGTTCGGGACGCCGCGCCGGGCGACCGGGATGGGGGTGCTGCTCGACAACGGGTTCGAGGGTGCCGGCGTCCTCGTGCTCGACTACCCGGGAATGGCCGTCACCTGCTCCTGGTCGAAGATCAGTTCGAGCCGGGTGCCGAGCAGCATCCACGGGGAGCAGGGGACGCTGCTGCTCGACTCCGTGTCCAGCCCCGCGCACGTGCGACTCGCGTGGCGCGACGGGGTGGAGGAGGTCGTGCTCGACAACCCGGTACCCGACGACGCCGACAACATGGTGCACGAGGTGCGCGCCTTCGCGGCCCTCGTCGCGCGCGGGTCGGGAGACCCCGAGCGGGAGGCGGTCACCGTCGGCGCCCGGGAGCTCATCGACCAGTACCTCGCCGCGCTGTCCTGAGAGGAATGCCGGGCCAGATGCCCGGGGAGTGCGCGAAAACGTACACAACCCCCATCTGGCCCGGCATTCCTCTCACCAACGCCGCGATCCCGGCCCGGGATCAGACGCCCCGGACCGCGTTCGCCCGGGCGATGACCTCGTCGAACTGCTCGGGGTCCATCCCCGAGAACCCGATCGCTGCGGCGAGAGGGATGTCGGCCAACATCCGCGCCATGTCCTCGTCGGGTTCCCCGAGGCCCCCCATGGTCTCCGCGAACCGGGCCATGAGCTGCTCGCCGAAACCGGGCACCGCCATCGCCTCGCCGATCGTGGTGTCGAGGCTGATGGGGCGCACCGGCTCGTCGCCGGCCAGTTCCACCGCGGCGCTCAGCCGGAGGTCGCGGCTGGAGGCCCCGACGGCGACCGTGTAGCTGCCGGCCTCGACGACCCAGCGGTGGTCGCGGACGCTCCAGTACGCGAGGTCCTCCATCGGGATGTCGATGCCCACTCGCCGCGAGTCACTGGGCTCGAGGGTGACGTCCGCGAAGCCCTTGAGCTCGCGCGGCGCCCGCACCACCGAGGAGCGGTCGATGGAGACGTAGGCCTGAACCACCTCGCGTCCGGCGCGGTCTCCGGTATTGGTCACGGTGACCTCCACCCGGACGCCGGACGCCGCGGACCCCACCGAGAGGTCGCTGTAGGCGAAGGTCGTGTACGACAGTCCGTGGCCGAATGGGAAGGCGACCTCGCGCTGCTGTGCGTCGTAGCCGCGGTAGCCGACGAACAGCCCCTCCCCGTAGTGGACGCCGGTGGCGTCCCCCGGGAAGGTGAGGTACGACGGGCAGTCCTCGAGGCGCACCGGGATCGTCTCCGCGACCCGGCCCGACGGGTTGACGACCCCGAACAGGACGTCGGCGAGGGCCGGGCCGCCCGCCTGTCCGAGCAGCCAGCCCTCGACGACGGCCCGGACGCGGTCGGCGAAGGGCAGCAGCACCGACGACCCGTTGCTCAGCACGACCACGACGTTCGGGTTGACCGCGAGGACGTCGTCGAGCAGCGCCAGTTGCTCGGCGGGCAGGTCGAGGGTGGTGCGGTCGTAGCCCTCCGACTCATGGTTCTCGCCCAGGCCGAGGAACAGCAGCACCAGGCCGGCCGTGCGGGCGAGGGTGACGGCCTCCTCGTGCGCCCCCTCGGCCACCGGGTTGCGCGGATCGGTGGTGAAGCCGGGGGCGAAGGGGACATCGCGTCCAAGGACCGCGTGAAGTGCGTCGAGGGCGTTGTCGAGCCGCGTCGGGTTCACCCGGGACGAACCGGCCCCCTGGTACCGGGGCGTCCGGGCGAATTCCCCGATCACCGCCAGCGAGCCGGCGTCCCCGAAGTCCGCGGGGTCGAGCGGCAGCACGCCGTCGTTGCTCAGCAGGACGATCGCCTGCTCGGCGGCGCGGCGGGCCAGCCCGTGGTGCGCGTCGACGTCGAACCGGCCGTCCGCGTCCTTCACCGAGTCGTGCGCGCGCCGGAGCACCGCCTCGACCCGTCGGTAGGCCCGGTCGATGGTCGGTTCGTCGATCTCGCCCGCGGCGAGGGCGCGCCGGACGGCGTCCTCGTGGGCCTTGTTGGCCGGCATCTCCAGGTCGAGGCCGGCGGTGAGGGCGGCCACCCGGTCGCGCACGGCGCCCCAGTCGGACACGACGAAGCCCTCGAATCCCCACTCGTCGCGCAGCACCTCGGTGAGCAGCCAGTGGTTCTGGGAGGCAAGCACCCCGTTGATCCGGTTGTACGAGCACATCACCGTCCACGGCCGGGCGGTGCGGACGACGGTGCCGAACCCGCGCAGGTAGATCTCGCGCAGCGTCCGCTCGTCGACCTCGGAGCTGCGGCGCATCCGGTCGGTCTCCTGGTTGTTCGCCGCGAAGTGCTTGAGCGACGTGCCGACCCCCTGGCTCTGGACGCCGCGCACGTACGCGGACGCCAGCCGGCCGGTCAGGTGCGGGTCCTCGCTGAAGTACTCGAAGTTGCGTCCGCACAAGGGGGAGCGCTTGATGTTGGCTCCGGGGCCGAGCAGGACGCCGACCCCCAGCGCCCGCGACTCGATGCCGAGGGCACGGCCGACCTCCTCGACGAGCGCGGGGTTCCACGTGGAGGCCAGCCCGACGGCCGGCGGGAAGCAGGTCGCGGGCACCGACTCGTTGAGCCCGACGTGGTCGGTGGCCCCCGCCTGCTTGCGGACGCCGTGCGGCCCGTCGGTGAGTATGACGGCGGGCAGGTCGGCCTCGGGCACCGGGGTGCTGTGCCAGAAGTCGGACCCGCCGGTGAGGCTGATCTTGGCGGCGATGGGCAGGCTGGTGGACTCGGACATGGGACTCCTCGTGGCGTCGTTGCCGGAATGAGTGTCGGTGCCGGACGGCGGGAACCGCCGGGACAGAGCCGAGGATAACCGAGCGGTCAGGGTTCGGGGGCGGGGGGCGGAGGATCGGTCGGACTGGCGCCGTCGGGCGGGTACTCAGGGGGTTCCGCCGCCTCCGGGGGCCTCTGGGCGCGCTCGCTATCCGGGGCCTCGGCCGTCGTGTGCATCGCCCCCTCGGCCACCTCCTGGCCCTCCGCCTCGGCCTGCTCTTCCGCCTCGGCCCGGGCCTGCTCCTGGGCGGCCTCCTTCTCGAGGATGCGGACGGCCTTCTCGGCGGCCCGTTCCTCGAGCAGGTTCGCCTGGGCGTTGCGAACGGCCCGTGCGGTGAGCGAGTCGTAGATGGGTTCCGACTTGAGCATCGTCGCGACGAGCATTGCCATCGCGCAGGCGCCCAGCATCTGGGGGAGCAGGTTGACCGAGTGCGTCATCTCGGTGGCGAGGATGAGCCCGGTGACCGGCGCGCGCACCGACGAGGTGAAGAACGCCGCCATCCCGATGAGGGCGGCCCCGGCGAGGTCCGGCGTCATCGACGGGGCGACCGCCGCCCCGAGGAGGCCGACGAGCAGTCCGAGATCGGAGCCCATGACGAGCATCGGCGCGAACAGGCCGCCCGGCGTGAGGGCCGCGTAGCTGATGATGCCGAGGAAGAAGCGGACGACGAGGATGCCGACCACCGTGAGGATCGTGTCCTGGCCGGTGAGCGCCCGAGCGGTGAGGTCATCGCCGCCGCCGACGATCCACGGGGCGAAGAACGCCGCGCCGCCCACGGCCGCCCCGATCAGCCCCGCCCGCAGTTCCACCGGCCAGGTGCTCGTGTCGGCGATCCGCAGGCTGTACAGCACGGCCCGGTTGTAGAGGACGCCGACGTAGCCGGTCACCAGCCCGACGATCAGCACGAGCGGCGTCTGCACCAGCCGCGGGTCGTGCAGCGGGGCGACGTAGAAGTCGGAGGTGTTGCTGAGCAGCAGCGACGCGCTGCCGAACCCGGCGGCGGACGCCAGCAGGGTCGCGATCGTCGTGCGCGGGTCGAACCTCTTCACCAGTTCCTCGAGCACGAACACGCCACCCGCGATGGGAGCGTTGAACGCGGTCGCGAGCCCGGCGGCGGCGCCGGCGGCCACCAGCGTCCGCATGTCGTGCCGGTTGCGGCGGAGCAGGCGCGACAGGATCACCGCAATGTTGCCGCCCATCTGCACCGAGGGGCCCTCACGACCGAGGGCCAGCCCGGCCCCGATCGCCAGGACGCCGCCCACGTACTTGACCGGGAGGATGCGGGCGCTGCCCGGCGCGGTGCGCCCCTCGACCACGCCCTCGACGCGGGGGATGCCACTGCCCTCGGCGTGCGGTTCGACCTTGTGCACCAGCCAAGCCGCGGCGGCGGTGGCCGCGGCGGCGACCGCGACGACGAGGAGGAAGCCGAAGAAGACGTTGCCGTGGGCCCAGCCGACGAACTGCGTGCGCACCGTGGCGATGCCCAGCAGCACGATGCGGAAGGTGGCGGCCATGAACCCGGTGAGCACGCCCACGAGCACCGCGGTCGCTGTGAACGCGAACAGGTGCCACGGCTGTTCGATGATCGTCACACGGCGTCGGCGGGCCATATCACCGCATTTTCCCATACCCTCACCCGGTCGCTCCCCGCTGAGAGCTCCGGGGAGATGGCGTCAGTGGGCGTGCCGGCAGGCGGCCGCGTAGTCGTCGTCGGCGACGTGCTCGGCCCAGGCGGTCGCCGGGGTCTCCGAGCCGGGGGACACCGTGCGGGTGAGCGCCAGGTGACTCATGAACGAGTCGTCCACGGCACCGTGCCAGTGCTGTTCGCCGGGCGGCGTCCACACCGTGTCCCCCGGTCGTAGCACGATGACGCTCTCCCGCGTGACGACCAGGCCCAGCCCCTCGGTGCAGTGCAGCAGCTGGCCGGTCGCGTGCGAGTGCCAGGCGGTGTGGGCGCCCGGCGTGAACCGGACGAGCGCCAGCCCGGTCCGGGCCTCGGGCTCGTCGGCGTGGTTGGTGACGTAGACGTCCCCGGTGAACAACTCGGCCGCGCCCTTGGTGGTGGGGCGCTTGGGAAGCAGGTGCACTCGGTTCAGCCCTTCAGCTCGGTGGCGACGTACGAGCGGATCGCCGAGTAGTCGTAGGTGCCGGCGGTGGGCACGAGCACGTCACCGAGGGACGCGCTGCGGTAGTCGCCGAGCAGCAGGTGGTCGCTCTTCCCACGGATGCTGAGGCTCGTGATGCCGGAGGTCGAGCCCTTCGTCAACTGGTACAGCCGGCTCACCTGCCCGACGGTGAGGTCGGTACGCAGGTTGGCCGACAGCGTGTCGAAGATCTTCACGAGGTTCACCGGGTTGGCCAGTTCGGCGCTGCCCTTCGCCTTGGCGATGAGGGCGGCGATGATCTTGCGCTGGTTCGCCTGCCGGTCGAAGTCGCCGTTCGGCAGCCCGTAGGCCGTCTTCCCCGGGACCGGGTCGTTGCGGGCCCGGGCGAGCTGCAGTACCTGGTCGCCGTTGAGCTGCTGCGGCCCGTTGGGCAGCTGCAGGCCCGTGTTGGGGTCGTAGATACCCCGGGAGTCGGGGCTGGTGATATCGACCGTGATGCCGCCGACCGCGTTGACGGCGTCCTTGAGCGCCTGGTAGCCCACCAGCATGTGCTGGTCGATGTGCAGCCCGGTCACCTTCTCGACGACCGTGCCGAGGGCGTCGAGGCCCGCGGACCCCTGGCCCGCCTGCACGTAGACCTCGTTGATCTTCATGTCGGAGCCGTTGTAGTTCACGAGCAGGTCGCGCGGGACGCTGATCAGCGTGAGCTTCTTCTTCGTGACGTCCACGTGC
>JAJYQH010000198.1 GCA_021794705.1 Actinomycetes bacterium
GCGGCACGCCCGAGGACGCCGGGCGGCTCGCCTCCGTGAGCGACCTGCTGGCCGGCGCCGCCTGGTACGAGCGGGAGATCCACGACTTCTTCGGCGTCCGCTTCGTCCCCGTCCCCGGGGCTCCGGACCCCGGCCTCGACCGGCCGCTGCTCAACCACAACCCCCACCTGCGCCCGCTGCGCAAGGACGTCGTCCTGCCGGCCCGGGTCGGCACCCCGTGGCCCGGTGCCAAGGAGCCCGGCGAGGACGCCGCGGCCCCGAGCCGCCGGCGGATGGCGCCCCCCGGCGTCCCCGACCCCGAGATCTGGGGACAGCGACCACCGGGGCAGCCGGCGCCCACGCCGGAGGAGATGGCCGCGGCGCTGTCCGGCGGCCGGGTGAGGAGGCGGCGATGAGCGACCCCACCCCGGCCTCCACCCTGCACGGGTCGATCCGGCTCATCCCCTCGGCCTGCACGTCGTGCATGATCTGCGCCCGGGAGTGCCCCACGTGGTGCATCCACATCGACTCGCACACCGAGGCCCTTACCGACCTGCCGCCGGGAACCCGGGAACGCAGCCGCAACGTGCTCGACCGGTTCGAGATTGACTGGTCGCTGTGCATGTACTGCGGCATCTGCGTCGAGCAGTGCCCCTTCGACGCGCTCGAGTGGGCCGGGGCCCACGTCGCCCCGGCCGGTGAGCTGGGAGACCTCGTCCACGGGGTGGAGCGCCTGAGCCGGTCGCGGGGATCCGAGTGCTCGTGACCGACTCCGTGACGGTGACCCCGCCCGACCCTCATGCCGCTCCCGTCAGGGGAGGGCTGGTGACGGCGGGGCACGCCGTCGCCGACGCCTGGCGGGTGCGGACGGTGCGCCGGGGGTTCTACGCGACCCTCGCCATTGCCGTCGGCTCCCTCTCGCCGGCCTACCTGCCCCGCTCGTCGCCGTGGTGGTCTCCGCTCAACACGCTGCACTTCAACGGCGTGGGCGCGCGCGTCGTCGGCACCCTGCTCGTGCTGGGCGGCATCGGCGTCCTCGTCGACGCGTGGTTCCAGCTGCGGCCCCTCCCCGGCGCAGAGGGCGGCGCCCTCGTCTACCACCGGCTGCGGCACTGGGCGATCCTCGCCATCTGGGGACTCCCGTTCCTGGCCGCCCCGCCGATCCTCAGTCAGGACGCCTACTCGTATGCCGCGCAGGGCTGGCTCGTGCACAACCACATCGACCCCTACCGGGCCGGCCCCGGGGTACTGCCCGGGGCGTTCGCCGACCAGGTCGCGTGGGTGTGGCGCTACACGCCCGCGCCCTACGGGCCGCTCAGCCTCCAGATCGCCCACGTGCTCGACGCCCTGGCCTCGTACCACCCCTACCTGTCCGCCCTGCTGATGCGCATCCCCGCGCTGCTCGGCGTCGTGTGCATCGGCCTGCTCGTTCCGCGGATCGCCCGGCAGATGGGCATCGACCCGGCGCCCGCCGCCTGGTTCGCCACCCTCAACCCGATCCTCGTCATCGACTTCATCGGCGGCGCGCACAACGACTCCCTCATGCTCGGCTTCATCGTCCTCGGCCTGTGGCTGGCCGGACGCCGCGGACGCTGGTGGATCGTCGCCGCCCTCATCATCGGCGTCGGGGCGAGCGTCAAGCAGCCGGCGTTCCTCGCCGCCTACGCGGTGCCCCTCATCGCCCGCCCGTGGACGAGCTGGCGCTGGCGCGAGACCGGCATCGCGGTCGCCCGCGGCCTCGCCGCCCTCCTGCTCTCGGTGGCGGCGTTCGTCGGTGTCACCGAGCTCACCGGACTCGGCTATGGCTGGTCGAACGCGGTGAACGTGCCCGGCCTGGTGATCACGGTGTCCCCGTCGACCACCCTCGGGTACGGCCTGCAGTTCCTCGTCAACCTCGTCCACCTCGACCCGACGGGCCACCTCGTCGTGCGGTACACGCGCACGGTGTTCCTCGTCGTGGCGGGCCTCATCGTCGCGCTCATGGCGTTCACCACCGCGCGCCGGCGTCCGATCACGTTCGTCTCGTACGGCTACCTGGCCGTCGCCTTCCTCAGCCCCGCGCTGCACACGTGGTACGTGCTGTGGGGCGGCGTCCTCGTGCCGCTCACCCGTCCCGGGGAACGGCAGGTGCGGTTCGGGGTGTGGACGACGATCGCGCTGCTGAGCTACGCGGCGATCAACCTGTCGTGGCGCAACGGTCTCGTGGCGCTCGGTATCGCCGCGCTGGTGGCCTACCTGTGGATGGTGCACGAGCACCATGTCGCCACCCGGGCCGCGGAGGCCTCCGCCGACCCTGACTAAGGGTGGCCTCTCGATCCCACGTCGGTGCGTCGCGCGCTGCGCCCGACTTTGATGGTTCAAAATGGAGGTGGAACTCTTGTGGCCGCTTCCGGGCGCGACGCCATGAAGTCCGGTCGGGTCACGGAGTGACAACAGTGAGGAGCGGGGCGAGATGGATCGCCGCGAAGTGCGCTTCGAGGTGCACGAGGGTGTCGGATATGTCGAGTTGGGTCGGCCGCGGACCATCAACGCTCTGACGGCGGACATGCTGCTGCAGATCGACCTGGTCCTGTCGGCGTGGGCCACGGATCCCGCCGTCGACGAGGTGCAGCTCACCGGGGTGGGCGAGCGGGGATTCTGTTCGGGTGCCGACGTGCGCCTGCTGCGCGCCATGGTGCTCACCGACCCCGACCGGGCGGTGCGGTTCTTCGAGCGCGAGTACGCCGTGAACGCCCTCATCGCCGAATACCCCAAGCCCGTCACCGCGCTCATGCGGGGCATCACCATGGGCGGAGGCCTCGGCCTGGCACAGCACGCCACCCAGCGGGTCGCCACGCCCGACCTGCGGTGGGCGATGCCCGAGACCACCATCGGTTTCTTCCCCGACGTCGGCGTCCTGTACGAACTGTCGCGCCTGCCCGGCGAGATCGGCACCTACCTCGCGCTCACCGGGGTCAGCATCGACGCGGCGTCCGCGAAGTGGGCGGGTCTCGTCGACCGGATCGACGCCCCCGCGCCCCGGTTCCCGTCGCACTGCGCGCTGTCGGCCGCCCGGTGGTGGATCGACGAGTGCTTCGTGGGCGACGACCCCGGGCTCATCGTGCACCGGCTCGAGACGCACTGGTTCGACCGGGCCCGGGCGGCCGGCGCCCTGCTGCGCACCAAGTCGCCGCTGGCGGTCTCGCTCAGCCTCGAAGCCATCCGGCGGGCTCGCCGGCTGCACTCGGTGCGCGAGGTGCTCGCGCAGGACCTCGCCCTGGCCCGGAACCTGCTCTGGGAGACCGACTTCGTCGAGGGCGTCCGCGCGCAGGTCGTCGACAAGGACCGCTCACCCCGGTGGTGGCACGCCCGGGTCGAGGACGTGCCGCGCGACCTCGTGCTCGGCAAGTTCGCGGGGGCGCCCGTCGTCGCTCCCGACAAGCACCTCAGTGCGGTCGTGCTACCCGACGCCGTCGACGACGTAATCGACGACGACTGGCGCATGATCGCTCATCCGCTCCTCGCAGGATGACTCCCGAGCCACCCAGGCACGGGTGGCCGAGCGGGCCAGCCGCGGCGTGGCGAGGTGGTAGTCGATGCGCCACCCCGAGTCGTTGACGAACGAGCTCTCGAACCAGCTCCACCACGAGTAGGGACCCGGCACGCCCGGATGCAGCCGACGGACGACGTCGACCAGCGTCCGCGGGGAGATCTGGGCGTCGATCCAGGCCCGCTCCTCGGGCAGAAAGCCCTCGCTGCGCCGTGCCCGACGCCAGTGCCGCACGTCGAGCTCGGTGTGGGCGATGTTGAAATCGCCCATGACGAGGAACTGCCGACCGGCGGTCAGGGCCGCACGGCGTGAGCGGTGCAGCTGGCGGGCGAACCCGGTCATGAACCGCAGCTTCCGCTCGAAGCGGGCCTGTCCCTCGGGCCCGTCCTCGGGGACGCCGCCCTTGGGCAGGTAGAGGGAGGCGACGGTGAGCGGCCGGTCGGCCAGGTCGACCTCGATGTAGCGTCCCTCGGTGTCGAAGCGCCGCAGTTCGCGGGCCACCGGCACCGGGTGGTCGGGGAGGTGGAGCTGGTCGCCCTGGGGATCGACGAGGACGACGTCGGTGCCCCACGTGCGAATGGCCGCCGGGCGCTGCCGGGTGAGCACGGCGACGCCGTTGCGTCCGGCCCTGGCGCCCGAGTCGTAGGCCGCCCAGTAGCCCCGGAAGGCCTCGACGGGCAGCGCGGGGATGGGGCAGCGCACCTCTTGCAGCGCCACGACGTCGGGGTCGGTGGCGGCCATCCAGTCGGCCACCCCGCGGCGCAGGGCGGCGCGGATCCCGTTGACGTTGTGGGTGGCGATGCGCACGGCAGCCAGGGTAGGTACCGCGTCCGACAGTCGCGAAATCCGGCTCGTCGAACCGGTGTTCGGCGAAATTCACTCCAGCTGCCGCACCCTGGCCCCGGGGCGGCGGGTGTGGCAGGGGGTGCACGTTTCGCAGAGTCGGGGTCGGCGGCGTTGCCCCGGACGCCGGGGTGGCGTAGGAAGAGTTGTGCTTGTCGTCATCTCCGGACTGCCCGGCACGGGGAAGTCCGCCGTCGCCGAGGCGGTCGCCGGATCCCTTGGCGCGGTGCACCTGTCCATCGACGTCGTCGAGGACGCGCTGCTCGGCGCGGGCCTGCCCCGCTCGTGGACCACCGGCGTCGCGGCCTACGAGACGGTGCGGGCGGCCGCCGAGCAGAACCTGCGGCTGGGTCGCCCGGTGGTCGTGGACGCCGTCAACGACAGCGAGCCGGCGCGCGCCACGTGGCGGAGGGCGGCCGACGGCACGGGGAGCCCCCTGCTGTTCGTGCTGCTGACCCTCGACGATCGCGAGGAGCACCGCCGCCGGCTGGAGGGGCGCGTCCGCGACCTCTCCAACGTCCCCGAGCCCACATGGGACGAGGTGCAGCAGCGGCGCGCCGGGTTCGAGCCGTGGGTGGGGGAGTGTCTCGTCATCGGTGCCGACCGGCCGGTAGCCGAGCTCGCGGACGCCGTGCTGAACACCATTCGACGTTCACCACCGAACACGGTGGAAAACGTCGAACAGTGACCACGTCTGACGGTCGGGGCTCAGCGGTAGTTGGTGAACTGGAGGGCGATGTCGAAATCGGCCTCCTTGATCAGCCGCTGCACGGCCTGCAGGTCGTCGCGGCTCTTCGACGACACCCGGAGCTCGTCGCCCTGGATGAGGCACTTGACCCCCTTGGGTCCCTCGTCCCGCACCAGCTTGGAGATCTTCTTGGCCATCTCCTGGTCGATGCCCTGCTTGGTGGTGGCGGTGATCTTCCACATCTTCCCCGACAGCCGGGGCTCACCGGCGTCCAGCGCCTTGAGGCTGACCCCGCGACGGATGAGCTTGCTCTGGAACACGTCCAGCGCCGCCTTGACCCGCTCCTCGCCGTTCGACTCGAGTTCGATCGACTCGCCCGACCAGCGGATCGACGAGTCGGTGTTCTTGAAGTCGAATCGCTGCTGGATCTCCTTCGCGGCCTGGTTGAGCGCGTTGTCGACCTCCTGCCGGTCGACGTGGCTCACGACGTCGAACGAGCTGTCGGCTGCCATGCGGGTCTCCTCCCGATCGGGTGTCATCGGACGCCGGCGGGTGCCGCTCAGGCCGGTGTCGGGGCGCAGTGAGGGGCCGCCGATCCGGTTTCACAGTGATCGCCGGGCGCTGCTATCGTTACCGAGGCTGTTGACCAGCACGGCAGGTTGCCCGAGTGGCCAAAGGGAGCGGTCTGTAAAACCGTCGGCTTCGCCTACGTAGGTTCGAACCCTACACCTGCCACCAGAGGTCCCGGATCGGATGGATCCGGGACCTCTTCGCATGTCCCCGGGCGCTCGGCGACACGGCCCCGATGTGGCTCACTCGGCGCCGGTCGGCTCAGATCTCCTGGGCGAACAGCGCCACGTAGATCGTCTCGAGCGGCGTGGTGCCGGTGTTGCGGAGGATCACGTCGTAGAGCACGGGGGCGATCACCGGGACGCTGAGCGTGAACCCGGTCTCGCCGTAGTTCGCGGGGGTCACGTAGTGGAAGTCGCGCGGCGCCGCGCCGTCCTCGAACCAGACGGTGCCGTCGGTGAGGATGCCGCCGCAGTGCAGCCCCGCGATCGGGACGCTGAACAGCACCCGCACGTCCAGCCCGGGGACGCCGCGGGCATCGGCGCCGACGGTGATGTGGAGCCTGTCCCACTTGCTGACATCCAGTCCGGGCCAGAGGCGCACCTCCTGGCCGGCCGGGATCGTCGCGTTGCTGAGCAGCACCTTGGTCAACCCTGCGACCTCGAAGGGGCCCTGGGCGATGGGCGGGCGGACGAGCAGGCTGTCGAGTACTGGCATGGGGATTCCTTCCTCCCTGTGGGGTGGGTGGTGTCGGTCCCCGGTGCGCCGGACGGGTCCCCTCGAGACGACGACGTGCCCCAGGCACGCCCGAGCCGCCGGGGCCGGCACCTTCAGTATCGGCCCGGGCCATCGGCGCACGGGTGGTATCGGCGGGTCTGCTTCCCGAGGTGGGGACGCCCCACGCGAAGGCCGATGCCCAGTCGAGCCGAAAGCCACCGCCGGGGGTGTAGTTGGTGATACCTTCTAGTTGGTCACGCCAACTAGCGGGAGGTGGGCATGGACGACCGGCAGACCCAGTTGCGCAAGGGGGCGCTCGAACTCGCCGTCCTCGCCATCCTGCGCGGCGGCGAGCGGTACGGCGCCGAGATCGTCGACGTGCTGGCGTCCCTGCCCGGGCTGGACGCCGCCGCCGGAACCGTCTACCCGGTGCTCGCAC
>JAJYQH010000021.1 GCA_021794705.1 Actinomycetes bacterium
CCATGCGATCGACTTCACCTTCAACGGCACTGCCGGCCAGAGCTTCGGGGCCTTCGTGCCGCGGGGCGTCACGCTGCGCCTGGTCGGCGACGCGAACGACTACCTCGGCAAGGGCCTGTCGGGCGGGCGGATCATCGTCCGGCCGAACGAGAGCAGCCCGTTCCGCGCCGAGGAGCAGATCATTGCCGGCAACGTCATCGGCTACGGGGCGACGAGCGGCACGATCCTCCTGCGCGGCCTCGTGGGGGAGCGCTTCTGCGTCCGCAACTCGGGGGCGACCGCCGTCGTCGAGGGAACGGGTGACCACGCCTGCGAGTACATGACCGGCGGCGAGGTGCTCATCATCGGGCGCACCGGGCGCAACGTCGCCGCGGGCATGTCCGGCGGAGTCGCCTACGTTCTCGACCTCGACCACTCGCGGCTCAACACCGAGATGGTGGACGCCGTGCAGCCGAGCGAGGCCGACCTGCTCCGGATCCTGGAACTGCTCGCGCTGCACCGCGACGAGACCGGCTCGCCGGTCGCGGCCGCGCTGCTCGGCGACCCCGACCTCGCGACGCGGTTCACCAAGCTGCTGCCGCGCGACTACGCCCGGGTGATCAGGGCGCGTGAGGACGCCATCGCCCTGGGCCTGCACGAGAAGCAGATGACCGACCTGATGATGGAGGCTGCACATGGCTGACCCCAAGGGCTTCATGACCACCCCCCGTGAGGTCGCTGCCCGGCGTCCGATCGAGGAGCGGGTGCACGACTGGAACGAGGTCTACCCCGGCAGCCCCGGCCGTGCCGTGCTGCCGATCATCCAGGACCAGGCCGGACGCTGCATGGACTGCGGCATCCCGTTCTGCCACACCGGCTGCCCGCTGGGCAACCTCATCCCCGAGTGGAACGACCTCGTGTGGCGCGACGACTGGCGGGGGGCGTTGGAGCGGCTGCACGCCACCAACAACTTCCCCGACTTCACCGGCCGGCTCTGCCCGGCCCCGTGCGAGACGGCCTGCGTCGTCGGCATCAACCGCGACCCGGTGACCATCAAGAACGTCGAGGTCGCGATCATCGACAAGGCGTGGGACGACCTGCGGGTGACCCCGTGGGTGCCCAGCTACCACACCCTCAAGACCGTCGCGGTCGTCGGCTCCGGCCCGGCCGGCCTGGC
This sequence comes from Actinomycetes bacterium, assembly GCA_021794705.1. Lineage (GTDB taxonomy): Bacteria > Actinomycetota > Actinomycetes > Propionibacteriales > Propionibacteriaceae > JAJYQH01. The sequence continues at coordinate 1,157 of JAJYQH010000021.1, forward strand.
CGTGGCCCAGCAGCTCACCCGGGCCGGGCACACCGTCGTGGTCTACGAGCGGGCCGACGCCATCGGCGGGCTGCTGCGCTACGGCATCCCGAACTTCAAGATGGAGAAGTCGGTGCTCGACCGCCGGCTCAAGCAGATGAGCCTCGAGGGCACGGTGTTCAAGCCGAACACCACGATCGGGGAGGACCTCACGGCCGAGCAGTTGCGGGAGCGGTTCGACGCCGTCGTGCTGGCCATCGGCTCGACCGTGGCCCGCGACCTGCCGGCCCCGGGCCGCGAGCTGAACGGCATCCACCAGGCGATGGAGTACCTGCCGCAGGCCACCAAGGCGCTCACCACCGAGGTGCCCGACCAGATCACCGCCGCCGGCAAGGACGTCGTCATCATCGGCGGCGGCGACACCGGGGCCGACTGCCTCGGCACGGCGATCCGTCAGGGCGCGCGGTCGATCACCCAGCTCGAGATCCTGCCCAAGCCGCCGGAGCTGCGTCCGCCGCACCAGCCGTGGCCGACCTACCCGATGATCTACCGCGTCTCCTCGGCCCACGAGGAGGGCGGCGACCGGCTGTACGCGGTGAACACCAGCGAGTTCGTCGACGACGGCGAGGGGAACGTGGCCGCGCTGCGGCTCACCGAGGTGCGCTTCGAGGGCGGCCGGTTCGAGCCGGTCGAGGGCAGCGAGCGCGAGCTCACGACCCAGCTGGTGCTGCTCGCCATGGGCTTCGTGGGCCCCGAGCGCGACGGCGTCGTGTCGCAACTCGGGTGCGAGCTCGACGCGCGTGGCAACATCGTGCGTGACCAGAACTACGAGACGACGGTGCCCGGCGTGTTCGCGTGCGGCGACGCCGGCCGGGGCCAGTCGCTCATCGTCTGGGCGATCGCCGAGGGACGCGGCTGCGCGAACGGGGTGGATGCCTACCTCAACGGCAAGCCGAGCGACCTGCCGCGGCCGATCGGCCCCGACGTGCGCCAGATGATGGTCTAGTCGACGGGAGGCCGGCGGATGAGCGCTACCGCACAGCGGGTGCTGCGCGACTGCTTCGGCGACCTCGCACGGCGGTGGCTCGACCTCGAAGGTCCGGCGCTGGCCGACGAGCCGGACGCCGTGCACCAGATGCGGGTGGCGAGCCGGCGGCTCCGGGGCCTGCTGCGACTGTGGGGCGACGCGCTGCGGATCGACGCGGGGCCACTCGCCGACGACCTGCGGTGGGTCGCGCACGCCCTCGGCGACGTGCGCGATCTCGACGTGCTCGAGGACCGGCTGCTCGCCGACGCCGGGGAGGAGCCCGGGTCGCTCGCCGCCGAACTGCTCCGGGCCCGCCTCGACCTCCGCCGGGCGCAGGCGCGGGAGACCCTCGCCCACGACGTCGCGTCGACCCGGTTCGCGTCGACCCGGATCGGCGTCCAGGGGCTGCTCGACCCGCCGGTGCGCCGGTCGTGGCGGAAGGTGCCGGCCGACACGCTCGTGCGGATCGCCGCGAAGCGGGCCCGCGCGGCCGTGCGGGCGTTCGACGCCGCCGGACTGGTCGACGGCGTCCCGCCGACCACCGAGCAGCTGCACCGGCTGCACCACGCCCGCCGGGTCGCGAAGTCGGCGCGCTACGCCGCCGAGGCGCTCGCGGAGCAGGGGGTCACCCGGCCCCGACGCTCCCGGGGCCGTAAGGGTCCCAAGGCGTGGGGCCGCGCCTTCACCGACGTGGCCGACGCGCTCGGCCTGGTGCAGGACAGCGTGGTGGCCGAGGGCTATCTCCGCGACCTGAGCGACGAGGTCGGGCCGCCCGTGAGCGAGGTGCTCGAGGCGATGGCCGATCGGGAGGCCGCGCGGCGTCCCGAGGCGCTGGCGGATTCGCTGGCTGCGGTGGCCGCCGCCCGTCGGCTCGTCGGCTGAGAGGTCACCCCGGGAGAACCGCTGCTTCTCCCACTCTCTGGGGTGGTTTAGATCATTGGAATCGGGGAAACCGCGCTTCTTCGCGTCCTCGTGCGGCCGGTTCCCGCTTAGCATGCGGGAACGATGCCCCGGCACTGGGTGCTCGGGGCGACAGCGGGCCACCCGTCCCCACCTGGGTGGCCTCTCGACCCACAAGGAAGGAGTGGTCCATGGTCAGGAACATCAAGGCCGGGCTGGCTCTGGTGGCCGTCTCGTGCGCCGTCGCGCTGAGCGCCTGCAATCCCGCCGCGAACACCCAGAGCGGCCCCGCGACCAACGGCGGAACAGGAGGAGGGGGCGGGTTCAGCAAGACGCTGTCCGGGACCCTCAAGACGAGCGGCTTCAACCCCTCCGACGAGGTCGGCAAGGCCCGCGGCGACTACGCCACCAAGCAGGTCGCCCCGGTCACGGTGAGCATGGACACCACGAACTTCGATCCGCAGAAGTTCGCCGCCCAAGCTGCCTCCGGGAACGTGCCGGACCTCATCCAGGTCGATCGCAGCACCGTCGACACCCTCGCCGACAAGGGCCTCATCATCCCGCTCGACCAGTGCTTCAGCACGTGGGGCGTCTCTCCGAGCGAGTACTACTACCCGGCGGCGATCAAGGACGTGACCTACAACGGGCACGTGTACGGCGTCCCGCAGTTCTTCCAGGCCTCGATCATCATCGGCAACAAGTCGGTCATGGGTCCCGCGGGCGTGACCATGGCCGACCTCGACACGTCGAAGCCCGACCAGCTCATCCAGGTCGCGAAGAAGATGACCAAGCAGTCGGGGGGCAAGCCGACCCAGCTCGGCTTCAGCCCCGACCTGCCCGGGTCGTCGGCCCTGTGGCTGGCGGTGTTCGGCGGCAAGCCGAACGACTCGAACGGCAAGCCGACCCTCGACGACCCCAAGAACGTCGAGGCGCTCACGTGGATGAAGTCGATCATGGACGCCCAGGGCGGCTACGCGAAGGTCAAGTCGTTCATGGACACCTTCGACACCTTCGGTGACAAGAACGAGTACGTGCAGAACCAGGCGGGCGCCATGACGTGGGCCCAGTGGTACATCAACGTGCTGTCGAGCACCAAGGACAACGTCAAGCTGCAGGCCACGACGATCAAGGACACCTCCGGCTCGGTGATCGGGTTCGCCGGCGGCACGGCCTTCGCCATCCCGAAGGCGAGCAAGAACCCGTCCGCGGCCTGCGCCTGGGCCGTCAAGGTCACCTCGCTGGACGCCTGGATGGCGGCGGGCAGCGCCCGCGCGGCCACCGTCGCCCAGAAGCACTCGATCATGACCGGCCTGTTCACCGGATCTCCGGTGGCCGACAAGGCCATCCGCGACAAGTTCGTCAAGCCGAGCGGTAACGCCGACTTCGACCAGCTCATCGCGACCAGCTACGACGCCCTGCAGCACACCGTCTCCTTCGGTGGCTCGCCCGTCGGCCAGCAGATCAGCGACGCCCTCACCAATGCGGTCACCGTGACCCTCACCGGGGAGAAGACCCCGCAGGAGGCGCTCAAGGAGGCACAGGACACGGCGATGCGTGCCTACAGCCAGTCCAACCTCGGGAAGAACGGCTGAGCCTTCACCACCGGCCCACGACGGGGATCCGATCGGGTCCCCGTCGTGACCCTCGTCACCGTTGAGAGGAGGCCTGCCCATGGCTCGCCCTCGCAGATCCCCCGAAGTCCAAGGGATCAGGACCCGCAAGTACAACCCCCGGGAATCCCTGGCCGGATACCTGTTCATCTCCCCGTGGATCGCCGGGCTGCTCATCTTCACCGTCATCTCGATGGGGTGGAGCCTCGTCCTGTCGTTCCAGCACTTCGACCTCTCCACCAACATCGGGACGCCGGCGGGTTTCGACAACTACCGGCAGATCTTCGCCGACCCCAAGGTCGGGACGTCCCTGCGCAACACCTTCTTCTACGCCCTGCTGGCGGTGCCGCTGGACATCACCGTCGCCCTGCTCCTCGCCCTGCTGCTCCGCGGCGTCCGGTGGGGGAGCGGGCTGTTCCGCACGATCTACTACCTGCCGAAGATGTCCCCGTCGGTCGCCACGGCCGCGGTGTTCCTCCTGCTGCTCAACGGTAACGAGGGCGCGATCAACAAGGCCCTGGGCCTGCTGCACATCCCCGGTCCGCAGTGGCTGGTCGACCCCGCCTGGGTCAAGCCCGCGATCGTGCTCATGTCGTTGTGGGGCGTGGGCGGGTCGATGGTCATCCTGCTCGCCGCGCTGCAGGGCGTCCCGCCGGAGTTGTACGAGGCGGCGGCCGTCGACGGGGCCGGACGCCGGGCGCAGTTCTTCCGGATCACCCTGCCGCTCATCAGTCCGACCCTGTTCTTCCTCGTCATCGTCAACACGATCGGGGCGCTGCAGGTGTTCGACCAGGCGTTCCTGCTGTTCTACCGGGACGGGAACTCGAACGCCCCGGACGCGGCCCTGTTCTACGGGGTGTACCTGTACCAGCAGGCGTTCCAGCAGTTCAACTTCGGCGAAGCCGCCGCGATGGCGTGGGTGCTGTTCGTCATCATCATGATCATCACGGTCATCCAGATCACGATCGGCAACAAGCTCGTCTTCTACGAGGGGAGCTCCCGATGAGCATCAACGCCCAGGGACCTTTGGCCCCCCAGCAGCCCGCCCCGATGACCGCGGTCACCGAGCGCGGCGCCGAAGACCTGTCCCGCACCTCGTCCCCCCTCCCGGCCCGCGGGTCGCGGCGGACGCCGCAGTTCCCGGCGTCCGAACGGCGCGTCGTCGCCGGGCTCAGCCCCGCCCGGCGGGCGGTCAGGGCAGCCGACCAGGTCGTCCGCTGGGCGGTCCTCGTCGCGCTCGGCCTGCTCTTCATGTACCCGTTCGCCTGGCTGCTGGCGGCGTCCCTCAAGCCGCGGGGGCAGGTGTTCGACAACCGGCTGATCCCGCGGACGCTGGTGCCCGGCAACTACCTCGAGGTGTGGCACCAGTTGCCGCTGCTGCACTGGGTGGCGAACTCCATCGTCATCGCGCTGCTCTCGGCCACCCTGGTCACCCTCAGCAGCTCCGCGGTGGCGTTCGGCTTCGCGTACTTCCGCTTCCCCGGACGCAACATCCTGTTCAGCATCCTGCTCGGCACGATGATGCTCCCCGGCGCGGTGACCCTCGTGCCCAACTACCTCATCTGGAAGTACCTCGGCTGGCTGGGCACCAACGTCCCCCTGTGGGGCGGGACGCTGTTCGGCTCGGCGTTCTACATCTTCCTCATGCGCCAGTTCTACCTGGGGCTCAACCGCGACCTGTTCGACGCCGCCCGGGTCGACGGCTGTTCGTACTTCGGACTGTTCCGCCGGATCGCGTTCCCGCTCGCCCTGCCGAGCGCGATCATCGTGTTCATCTTCGAGTTCCAGGCGTCGTGGAACAACTTCTCCGGCCCGCTCATCTACCTCAACTTCGGGTCTCCGGACGGCTACACCGTGCCGTTGGGCATCTCGTACGCGATGACGCTCTACTCGCCCTCGGCCGGGGGCCACGGCGACTACCAGTTCGTCATGGTGGCGTCGTTGCTGGTCACGCTGCCGATGCTGGTGATCTTCGCGTTCGGCCAGCGCTACTTCATCGACGGCATCGCGGCCGGGTCGGTCAAGGGCTGACGCTCCGGCCGCCAGGGGCGGGTTCCGGCCGGCGCCGAGGACCGGCAA
>JAJYQH010000035.1 GCA_021794705.1 Actinomycetes bacterium
TGGGACTGGGGGCCCGCGCTCATCACCGCCGGCATCTGGAAGCCGATCCGGCTGGAGAGCTGGAGCGTTGCCCGCATCGCCTCCGCGTCGCTGCTCGCCACGACGACGCCGGCGTCCGAGGGCCGATTCGGCGGCCTCCTCGACCTCACCCTCGATCTCGAGGGCGAGTTGCGGTTCGCCGCCCTGACCGTCCGCGTGTCCGGCCCCGGCGTCACGGCCGAGGCGGGATTCCAGGCGACCGAGACGACCACCTACCGCCTCGACCTGTCCCAGGTGCAGCCCTGGTGGCCGCACTCGATGGGCGACCAGCCGCTCTACGACGTCGAGATCGTCCTGCACAACGATGTCGCGGTGCTCGACACGATCCACCGGCGGGTGGGCTTCCGCACGGTGGTGCTCGACACCACCCCCGACCCGCAGGGAGGCGGGGCCCGGTTCGTCATCTCGATCAACGGCGTGGAGATGTTCGCCCGCGGGGCCGACTGGATCCCCGACGACTGCTTCCCCAGCCGCATCACCGCTGAGCGCTACCGCGAGCGGCTCGAGCAGACCCGTGAGGCGAACATCGACTTCCTGCGCATCTGGGGCGGTGGCATCTTCGAGGCCGACGCCTTCTATGACGCCTGCGACGAACTGGGCATCGCGGTCTGGCAGGACATGCTGCTCGCCTGCGCGGCCTACCCGGAGGTCGACCCGATCCGCTCCGAGATCGAGGCCGAGGTGCGCGACAACGTGGTGCGGCTCTCGCCCCACCCCTCGCTGATCATCTGGAACGGCTGCAACGAGAACCTCTGGGGCTTCGATTCGTGGGGCTGGGTCGACACGCTCCAGGGCCGCGCGTGGGGCGCCGGCTACTACTACGGCCTGTTCCCCCAGATCATCGCCGAGCTCGACCCCAGCCGCCCCTACTGGTTCGGCAGCCCGAGTTCGGGGCAGCCGGCCATTCACGCCAACAACGACAACTTCGGCCCGGTCCACATCTGGGACGTCTGGAACGCCGAGGACTACACGCACTACATGCAGTACTCCCCCCGATTCGTCGCCGAGTTCGGGTTCCAGGGGCCGGCCACCTGGGCGACGTGGAACCACGTCGTCCCCGCCGAGGAGCGCTACGCCGACTCCCCCACCATGGCGGCCCACGAGAAGGCTGCCAACGGGCTCGCCAAACTCGCACGCGGGCTGCGCGAGCACCTGCCCGCGCCGGCCGAGGGTCCGGAGGGATTCGACGACTGGCTGTTCCTCACCCAGCTCAACCAGGCCCGCGCGGTGCGCTTCGGCATCGAGTGGTGGCGCTCGATGCGCGGACGCTGCATGGGCACGGTGGTGTGGCAGATCAACGACTGCTGGCCGGTGAGCTCCTGGGCGGCGCTCGACCTCGGCTTCGACGCCGAGGGCAACGCCGTCGCCCGCCGCAAGCCACTCTGGTACGCGTTGCGCTCCGCCTACGCCGACCGGCTGCTCACCATCCAGCCCTCGGGCCGCGGCTGGGAGCTCGTGCTCGTCAATGACGGCGTCGAGGAATGGACGCCGGCCGTGCACGTCGCGTTGCGGCGGCTCGACGGCACCGTCGAATCCTCGCTCGACCAGGCCGCTGTCGTCGCCGCCCGCTCGACCACGCGGATCAGCCTCGACGAACTCGGGGCGTCGCTCCAGCCCGACCCCGACCGTGCGCTGGTGGCCACCGCCGAGGGTGCGGAGCGCTGCGTCCGGCTGCTCGCCGAAGACAAGGACGCGGCGCTCCCGCCGGCCGAGTTCACCGCCGAGGTCGTCGACGGCCCGACGCCGGGGGTGCGCATCTCCGCGTCGTCGTTCGTCCGCTCGGTCACCGTCTTTGCCGACCGGGTCGACGAAGCGGCCTGGGCCGACCAGCAGATGGTCGACCTGTTCCCGGGCGAGACCACCACGATCGAGCTGATCGGATGCTCCACGCCTCCCGCCCCCGATCAGCTGACCGCCCCGGTGATCCGGGCGGTCAACGACATCTCCCGTTCTCCGGGAGGTTCTGTGTGAGCAGCTGAGATTCCCGTGCACCATCCATGAGACCGGGCTCCCGCCCGACCTCCCCAGCAGGATCAAAAGAAAGAGACAAGGATGTCTGATCAGCTTCACCCCCGCACCACGCGGCGCGGGTTCCTGGCCATTGCGGCCCTGGCCGTCGGCGGCACCGCCGCCCTCAGCGCCTGCGGCTCGAGCAACAAGAACGCGAGCTCCGGCGGATCGGGGTCGGGCGGCGCCGGCGGCACCATGAACGGTGTCGGCAACAACGGGCAGGTCGGCAAGGGCCGCAGCGGCACCCTCGCCGACACCCTGTTCATCGCCGGGTTCCAGTGGGGACCGGCCACCAACTTCAACGTGTTCTCTCCGGCACCGGCGTGGCCGGCCCAGGGCAACGTGGCCCAGTACCTCTACGAGAGCCCGCTGCGGTTCAACATCGTCACCGGTGAACTGCTCCCCGGCCTGGCCAAGTCGTACAAGGTCGACGGCCAGACGATCACCCTCACCTGGCAGGACAACGCGCAGTGGAGCGACGGGCAGCCCTGCACCGCCGACGACTTCGCGTACACCTTCCAGCTCGGCAAGATCGACTCCAGTGTCAGCCTGTCCTCCATGTGGGTGGAGGTCGACAGCATCGAGGCGACCGACCCGAAGACCGCGGTCATCAAGGTCAATCCGACCCGCAAGAACACCGACGTCGTCCTGCAGAACATCGCCCAGAACTACGTGCTCCCGAAGCACATCTGGGAGGGTGTCGCCAAGTCGAACCCGAAGCTCGCCAACTACCAGACGATGCAGCCGGTCGGCTCCGGCCCCTTCACCGTCGACAAGGCCGACCAGACCCAGGTCGTGCTCAAGCTCAACCAGAACTACTGGGGCAAGACCTTCTACGGCGGCCTCCCCGCGATGAGCCAGGTCATCCACCCGATCTTCAAGTCCAACGAAGACGGCAACCTGCAGTTCCAGAACGGTCAGCTCGACGTCATGCAGCAGTTCGTGCCGCAGATCTGGAAGATGTGGGAGGGCGGCAAGCCGGTCGGCACCTACCTCAAGGAGAAGCCGTATTACGTGCCCGGCTCGATCCCCATGTTCTTCATGAACACGACCAAGCCCGGCCTCAGCGACCCGGCCGTCCGCAAGGCCATGGCGTGGGCCGTCGACTACGCGTCGATCGCCGAGACCGCCATGTCCGGCTACTCGGCCCAGGTCGTGGCGTCGCTGATCCTGCCGACCGGTGCCGAGTCGAAGTGGCTCGACAAGGCCAAGGCCGAGGCCGACGGCTGGAAGTACGACCCCGCCAAGGCCGAGCAGATGATCAAGGACGCCGGCTACACCAAGGGCTCCGACGGCATCTACGCCAAGGGCGGCGTGCGCCTGGGCCCGTGGAAGCTGATCACCCCGACCGGCTGGACCGACTGGAACGCGGCCCTCACCATCGTGGCCAAGAACCTCAAGTCCATCGGCATCGACGCGTCCACCTACTTCCCGCAGGCCGCCGACTGCACCACCCAGGTGCAGAACGGCTCGTTCGACTGCGCCTGCTGGTACGTCGCCGGCACCAGCCCCGCCACCCCGTGGCAGCGCTTCAGCGACGTCATGAGCAACGTCAAGCTCGCCCCGGTCGGGACGACGACGTTCAGCAACTACGGACGCTGGAAGAACGACAAGATCAACGGGATGCTCCAGCAGGCCGCTGCCGCTCCCGACGACGCCAGCAAGAAGACGGCGCTGCAGGCCATCGACGACCTCTACCGGGCGAACGTCCCCGCGTTCCCGCTGATGTACCGTCCGGACGAGTTCTACGAGTACAACGCCGTGAACTTCTACAACTGGCCTGACGAGAAGAACAACTACGCCCCGCCCATGTTCCGTGGTGCCGGAAACACCTGGATCTACAAGATCAAGAAGATCGCCGGCTGAACCACCCGACCACCGTCATCCCGTGCCTGCACCCACCCGGGTGCAGGCACGGGAGGTTAGGAGAACCTCATGGGACTTGGTCGCTACATCGGCAAGAAGGCACTGTGGTATCTGGGTGCGTTGGTGGCCGCCATCCTGTTGAACTTCATACTTCCCCGGCTGGTGCCGGGCAACCCGGTCGACACGATCGTGTCGAACCTGGCGCGCGGCAGCAATGCCACGGCTGACCAGCAGCAGAAGATCTACGAGTCCTTCGTCAGTCAGTTCGGGCTGAACAAGCCGCTGTGGGAACAGTTCCTCATCTACCTCAACAACATCGTGCACGGGAACCTCGGCGTCTCGTTCGCCTCGTACCCGACGAGCGTCAACCACCTCGTCGGCCAGGCCGTTCCATGGACCCTGGCGATCCAGCTCCCGAGCATCGTGATCGGCTGGCTCATCGGCAACGCGCTCGGCGCGGTCGCCGCGTTCAAGGGCGGCCGTTGGGACAGCGGGGCGTTCACGTCGTCGCTGTTCCTGTCGGCCCTCCCCTACTACTGCCTCTCGATCATCCTGCTGTACTTCCTGGCCCTCAAGGCGGGGCTGTTCCCGGTGGGAGGCGCCTACTCGTACGGCCTGAGTCCCGGCTTCAACATGGAATTCATCACCGACGCCATGCACTACTACTGGCTGCCGTTCCTCTCCCTGGTGCTGGTGATCATCGGCGGCCAGGCGGTCGGCATGAGGTCGATGGCCATCTACGAACTGGGGTCCGACTACGTGAACTTCTCACGCGGTCTGGGCATCGGCCAGGGCAAGATCGTCGGCTACATCTTCCACAACGCGATGCTGCCGCAGATCACCGGCCTCGCCCTGTCCATCGGCACGATGGTGGGCGGCGCCCTCATCACGGAGCTGGTCTTCAACTACCCCGGGATGGGCACCCTGCTCTTCAACGCCATCAGCGCCAACGACTACCCGGTGATCCAGTCGGTCACCCTCATCATCACGGTCGCCGTGCTGTTCGCGAACTTCGCCGTCGAGGTCCTCTACGGCATCGTCGACCCGCGCATCCGCGCGGCCAAGACCGGGGAGAAGTGACATGAGCGGAATCATCCCCACCGACGCGATGGAGCCGCAGGGCAGGGAGCCCCTGGCCGGCGAACTCGCGGGCACGGACGTCGGCACCCCGCCGCCTCCCGGCACCGAGCCGGTGGCGGGCCAGGCGACCTACGCCTCCCCGGAGGCCGCGGCAGCGGTCGTCGTCGGGCGCAAGACCCGGCGTCGCAGCGGCCTCAACGTCAGCCCCCGGTTCTGGGTGGCCGCCGTGCTGGTCGCCTTCGTCGTGCTGCTCGCCTTCGTCGGCCCGTTCGTCTACCCCTTCGGCCCCAATGACGCGGCCGGTGGTCTGTACGACCCGCCCAGCGCCCAGCACTGGCTCGGCACCGACAACTTCGGTCACGACGTCCTCGGCGTCCTCATCGCCGGCTCGCGGAACTCGCTGTTCAACGGTCTGCTCGCCGGCCTCATCGCCACCGCCATCGGCGTGTTCATCGGCATCCTCGCCGGCTACGTCGGCGGCTGGGTCGAGGAACTGCTCATGGGCTTCACCAACGTCGTGCTCGCCATCCCCGCCCTGATCGTGCTGATCCTCATCTCGGTCTCGGTGCAGAACAGCAACATCGCGTTCATGAAGGGCATCGTCGGGCTCGCGATGGTCATCGGCATCACGTCGTGGCCCTGGACGGCACGTGCCGTGCGGGCCCAGGCGAGTTCGGTGGCCACGCGCGAGCACATCGACATCGCCAAACTGTCCGGTGCACGGCTTCCGAGCATCATGGCGATGGACGTGTTCCCGTACCTGGCCAGCTACATCGTCATGGCCTTCGTGCTGCAGGTCGCCAGCGCGATCCTCGCCGAGGCGTCGCTGTCGATGCTCGGCCTGGGCCCGCAGGGCACCCAGTCACTCGGCATCCAGCTGCACTGGGCCCTGGCGTTCCAGGCCGTCGGCTCCGGTGCCTGGTGGGCGTTCTTCCCGCCGACGATCATCCTCACCCTGGTCTCGTTCGCGCTGCTGCTGCTGCAGTCGAGCCTCGACGAGGTGTTCAACCCCCGGCTGCGCAAGGGCAGGAAGAAGGCGGTCAAGGCGGCCGCCGCACGCCGTGCCGAGCAGGCCCGGAGGCTCCAGGGCGGTGACCCGACCAACTCGGCGGGCTCCTCGGGCCCGTCGGCGTCCGGACCCACCCATCTCATCCCAGGAAAGGCGGCCTCATGACCCTCGGCACCGTGGCGCCCACCGACCTGCTCATGCGGGCCACCAACGTCAACGCCGCCTACTCCGCCGACGGGACGCGCGACGTCCCGGCGGTCGACGGCGTCAACCTCGAGGTGCCCCGCGGGCAGATCCTCGGGCTCGCCGGAGAGTCGGGGTGCGGCAAGTCGACCCTCGGCAACACCCTGGCCATGATCGCGAACGCGCCGCTGTACGTGCTCAGCGGCACGCTCGAGATCGGGGGCATGACGATCGACCTGTCGACCCTCGACAAGGGTGCCGACGCGAGGCACCGTCCCCACCGGGGGCAGGTGGTCTCGATGCTCCCCCAGGGTGCGATGAACTCGATCAGCCCGACCCTGCGCATCCGCGACCTCGTCTGCGACGTGGTCCGGGCGCACGACCGGTCGAAGTCCCGGTCGGACGCCCTCGACCTCGCGCGCGACCGGCTCACGATGCTCGGCATGCCGGTGCGCGTGCTCGACCAGTACGCCCACCAACTGTCGGGCGGCATGCGCCAGCGCATGGTGACGGTGATCTCGACCCTGCTCAACCCGCAGTTGCTCATC